>NZ_JBHTJA010000055.1:0-45916 GCF_042675525.1 Actinomadura sediminis | reverse complement strand
GTCCGGCGCCGCGCGGCCGAGCACCGCCCCGCCGAGCCGGGCGGGCGTGGCCGTCCGCAGGACCGGGCCGACGATCGCCCGGGCGCGCAGGTGCGGGCCCGGCCGCCGCTGCAGGAAGTAGGGCGACACCAGGACGAGCGCCGCGACCCGCTCCGGGCGGGCGTGCGCGTACCGGAGGGCGGGCCCGGCGGCGGCCGAGTGCGCGACGATCACCGGCCGGGTCGCCACGGGCGCGAGCAGGTCCGCGAGCCAGCCGTCCGGGGCGTCCGGGGACGGGGCGGAGCGGCCGAGGCCCGGCAGGTCGGCGACCAGCGCGGGGCCGTCCAGTTCCGCCGCCACGCCCTGCCAGGACTCGCCGTCCAGCGGCAGGCCGTGCAGTAGCACATGCGCGGGGGAGCGGCGGTCGCCCGCGACGTAGGTCCTGGCGCGCCCGGCGGCGCGGAAACCGCCCGGCAGCGGCGGCCGGGCACGGCCGAACCGTTCCGCGACGAGCCGGTCCGCCCACGCGTGCAGGGCGTCCGTCACCGGCGGGTGCGCCAACCCGGCGGCGCGCGCCAGCGCGTCGGCCGACGCGGTGTCGTAGCGGTCCTCGGACAGGAACGGCAGCGTCTCGGGCTCGACCCCGGTGAGCGCCCGCGGCAGCCGCCGCACCAGCCCGGCCGGAACGACGGCACGGGGCGCGCGCACGCCCAGATGCCGCGCCAGCCCCCCGATCAGCTCGGGCAGCTCCGGCGTGGCGCCGTCCAGGACCCAGTGGGCGCGGAACGGCCCGTCGTCGTGCTCGGGCACGGCCGCCATGAACCGCGCGAGGTGATCGACGGTCACGACCGGGACGAACGTGCGCCGCGTCCCCGCGAGCGCGGGGAGCCGTCCCGTCCAGAGCCTCTCCACCAGGTCCGCAAGGCCGATGTACTGGCCCGCCTCGCCGGTGACCGAGTGGCCGATGACCCCGGACGGGTTGACCACGGTCAGCGGGACGCCCTCCCGCTCGGCCAGGTCGCGCACCGCCGCGTCCCCCTCGCGCTTCGACGCCTCGTACGCGCCGTGCCGCCGGTAGAGGCCGTCCCACCCGTGCGCGGGGCCCGCCGCGTCCGCCGCGCCGACGCGGTAGCCCGACACGTGGACGAGGCGGCGCAGGCGCGGGCGCCCGCCCGCCCAGCGCGCGACGTTCAGCGCGCCGTCGACGTTGGCGCGCCGGGCCTCGTCCCGGCCCATGCCGAACCGGTAGACGGCCGCGGTGCCGAAGACGTCCCGCACGGCCCGGAGCCGGTCGTCGTCCGCGGGCGACAGCGCGAGCCCGGGGCGGGTGACGTCGGCCGCGACGATCGTGAGCGCCCGGTCGTCGGCGCCGTGGTCGCGCAGCCACCCGCGCAGCCCGTCGGCGCGGGCCGGGCCGCCGCGGACCGTCGCGGCGACCGCCCGGCCGCGGGCGAGCAGCTCCGCCGTCAGCCAGCGGCCGATGAGGCCGGTGCCGCCGACGACGAGGGCGTCGGGTCGAGGGGCCATGACTCCTCCTAGTAGACCGATCTGCATAATTCGGGGACGTGCGAGAGCGACGGCCGCACGGGCCGGTGGATCAGGAGCCGAGCATCGTCCGCGCGGAGCGCCGGGCCCTCTCCACGGGCGTCCGGCTGCGCTGGGCCCGCGCCAGGACGAGCGACCCCTCGACGAGCGCCAGCAGCGAGCCCGCCAGGTCGTCGGCGCGGCCGGGCGCGTGGCCGTCGGCGATCAGCCGGTCCGCGAGCGCGCGCTCCCAGCCGCCGTAGACGTCCGCGCACACCCGCTGCAGGACGTCGTTGCCCGACGCCGCCTCGAGGGCGACCGCGGCGATCGGGCACCCCTTGGCGTACCCGGCCGCCTCCATCCGGTCCGCGAGCGCGTCCAGCACCGCCTCGATCAGCTCCGCGGTGTCGGACGCCTCCGCGGCGAGCCCCGCGATCAGCTCGGTGACCTCCCGCCCGGACACGGCGAGGGCCTCGGCGACGAGCTGGTCCTTGCCGCCGGGGAAGTGGTGGTACAGCGAGCCGCGCGGCGCCCTCCCGGCCGCGATGACGTCGTTCAGTCCCGCGCCGAAGTACCCGCGCTCCTCGACGAGCGTGCGCGCCGCGTCGATCAGCCGCGCCCGCGTCGCATCCCCTCTGCCGGCCATACGACGAAGACTAGACCGGTCTACATACCCCGTCCACTCCCGCCCGGCCGTGTCCGCACCGGCCCGGCCCCTCGCCCGCCCGCGGCGCGGGCGGGCGTCTCAGCGGTCGGTGCGGGGGCTGGTCGCGGAGCCCCCGAGAATCTGGTCGAGGTCGTAGGCCACCGGCACCTCGAGCTGCTCGTACGTGCAGGACTCCGGCGTCCGGTCGGGGCGCCAGTTGCGGAAGCGGGCGGTGTGCCGGAACCGGTCGCCCTCCATCGCCTCGTAGGCCACCTCCACGACCAGCTCGGGACGCAGTGCGACCCAGGACAGGTCCTTCTTGCCGGTCCAGCGGGAGATCGCGCCCGGCATCCGGTCGACCGTCGCCTCGGTCTGCCGCGCCCACTCGGCCCACGGGTGGCCTTCGTAGTCCTCCATCCGGTACGGCTGCAGCTCCTCGACGAGCTCCGCGCGGCGCTTCATCGTGAACGACGCCGCGACGCCCACGTGCTGCAGGTGCCCCTTGTCGTTGTAGAGGCCGAGCAGCAGGGACCCGACGATCGGCCCGGACTTGTGCCACCGGAAACCCGCGACGACGCAGTCGCAGGTGCGCTCGTGCTTGACCTTGAACTGGACGCGCTTGTCGGGCTCGTACGGCAGGTCGCGCGGCTTGGCGATGACGCCGTCGAGGCCCGCGCCCTCGAACTCGTCGAACCAGCGCAGCGCCAGCTCGTACGAGTCGGAGGCGGGGGTGACGAAGATCGGCGCGTTCGCCCCGGCGAGCGCGTCGACGAGCCGCCGCCGGCGCTCGCCGAGCGGCTCGTCCAGGTACGACTCGTCGCCGAGCGCGAGCAGGTCGAACGCCACGAAGGACGCCGGGGTCTGCTCCGACAGCAGCTTGATCCGGGACGCGGCCGGATGGATGCGCTGCTGCAGCGTGTCGAAGTCGAGCCGGGTGCCGCGCGGCATGACGATCTCGCCGTCCACCACGCAGCGCTCCGGCAGCTCCCGCCGCACGGCCTCCACCAGCTCGGGGAAGTACCGGGTGAGCGGCTTCTCGCCGCGGCTCGACAGCTCCACCTCGTCGCCGTCCCGGAAGACGACGCAGCGGAACCCGTCCCACTTCGGCTCGTACAGCAGGTCGCCCCGGGGCATGGTCTTGACCGCCTTGGCCAGCATCGGCGAGAACGGCGGACTGATCGGCAGGTCCATGCCCCCATCTTGCGCCCGGCCACCGACAGGATGCGCCCCCGGGGTCCGATAACGTGCAGCTCATGCGCCGTTTGCTGCCCGAACCCGCGATGGACGGCGCCGACCCCTACGTCGAGTACGGCGACGCGCCCGGCCTGCGCGTCGGCATGGTGATGAGCGCGGACGGCTCGGTCACCGACGCCGAGGGCTGGACGGACGGGCTCGGCGGCGCGGCCGACTTCCGGGTGTTCCGCACCCTGCGGGCGCTCGCCGACGCGATCGTCGTCGGCGCCGGAACCGTACGGACGGGACGGCTCGGCCCGGCGCGGCTCCGCGCCGATCTGCGCGCGCGCCGGGGCGGCCCGCCCGCGCCCATCGTGGTCGTGAGCCGCTCGCCCGGCTTCGACTGGACGCTCCCGCTGTTCACCGAGGCCGAGACCCCGACCGTGGTCGTCACCACCGAGCGTGCGCGCGCGCACGTCCCGTCCGGCGTTCCCGTGATCGCCGCCGGGGACGACGACGTCGACCTGCCGGAGGCGGTCCGGCTCCTGCACGCCGAGTTCGGGCCGCGGCTGCTCTGCGAGGGCGGGCCCGGCCTGGCCACCGCGCTGCTCCGCGCGTCCCTCGTGGACGAGCTGTGCCTCAACATCGCGCCCGCGCTGCACGGCCCGCGCACGCCGTTGCTCACCGGGCTGCCCGCCGAGATCCCGGTGGACCCGGCCGCGCTGTACCTCGACGAGGGTGTGCTGTTCGTCCGCTACCGGGTGGCGCGGGTGTAGCGGAGGAACAGGAAGTCCTCCTCGGTGAGGGCGTGCGCGAGCCGCCAGCACGCCGGGTCGGGCACACTCGGGCCGTCGAGGATCCGCAGCGCGTCGCCGCCGAGCAGCATCGGGCTGAGCGTCAGGCACAGCTCGTCGAGGAGGCCGGCGGCGGCGATCTGGCCGAGGACCGCCGGGCCGCCCTCGCACAGCAGCCGCCGGTGGCCCCGCGCCGCGAGGGCCCGCAACGCGACGCCGAAGTCGAGGGCCCGCTCCCCGGCGATGATCACGTCGGCGCGCCCGCGGGCCGCGCGCAACCGTTCCGGGTCGGCGTCCGCGCAGGTCAGCACGATCGTGGGGACCGGCGCCCCGGTGAACACCGGCCCGTCGAAGTCCAGGCCGAGGGACCGGGAGACGATCACCAGCGGCGGCACCGGCGGCCGTCCGTCCCGCACATCGCCCCACTCGGGTACGGGCCGGACCGGCCCGTACCCCTCGGCGCGGACGGTCCCGGCGCCGACGATCACGGCGTCGGCGAGGCCGCGCAGCAGCAGGAACAGCCGCCGGTCGGCCTCGTTGCCGAGGCCCCCGCTGCGCTCGTCGCGCTGGGCGGCGCCGTCCAGGCCCGCGACCATGTTGGCGCGCAGCCACATCCCCCCGGGCGGGGGATCGGACGGGTACGCGTACTGCTCGGCGAGATCGACGGGCTCGGGCGAAGACGTCAGTGGCCGCATAGGGATCTCACGGTAGTGCACGGCCGGAAGCGGCGATCTGTGCGAATTGCTCATATCCGCGTCATGGGCGGGCGACACTGCCGTCGGGGACATGAGAATCTCAGAAGGGAGCAGGGGTGGAGTTCGCTGCGCTCGCAGCATGGGTCCTCGCCGCACTCGCCGGCGGCTATCTACTGATCACCTGGATCGCGCACGGGGGACTCGCGACCAAGGTGACGCGCTTCCCGCGGCTCGTCGTCGTGGGGCATCCGCTGGCCGCCGCGGGCGGCCTGGCGCTCTGGATCGGGTACCTCGCCACCGGGGAACCGGCCTACGCATGGTGGGCGTTCGCCGCGCTCATCGTGGTCGTCCTGCAGGGTTTCCTGCTGTTCACCCGCTGGCTCGTCGGCCGGGGCAGGCACGCGCGCGGCGCGGAGCAGGCGTTCCCGGCTGCGGCCGTGGCCGTGCACGGCGCGGTGGCCGTCGCGACGGTCGTCCTGGTGTTCCTGACCGCGATGGAGGTGACCGCCGCGACCTGACCCGCCGGGCGGCCGCCGGACGGCCCGCGCTACACGCGCCGCAGCACCGACAGGGAACGGTCGGCGATCTTCAGGGTCGCGCGGGCCTTGGCGAGGGGACGCTCCCCGACCCCGCCGGGCTCGGCGGTGTCCAGCGTGTGCGTCCAGCGCTCGCCGTACTCGGCCCCCGGGAGGGTGAACTCCAGGGGGTCGGGGCCGGCGTTGATCAGCAGGAGGAACGAGTCGTCCCGGACCCGGCGCCCGCGCCGGTCGGGTTCGGTGATGGCGTCGCCGTTGAGGAACACGCCGAGGCACTTCGCGAACCCGACGTTCCAGTCCTGGTCGGTCATGATCTCCCCGGCGGGGGTGAGCCAGGCGATGTCGGCGGCGGCGCCCGTCCCGGTCCCGGTGAAGAACCGGCGGCGCCGGAACACCGGGTGGTCGCGCCGCAGCCGCGACAGGGACCGGACGAACTCGACGTCCTCGGCGTCGTCCCAGTTCACCCACGCGAGCTCGTTGTCCTGGCAGTAGGCGTTGTTGTTGCCCCGCTGCGTGCGGCCCAGCTCGTCCCCGTGCGACAGCATCGGCACGCCCTGCGACAGGAACAGCGTGGCCAGGAAGTTGCGCTTCTGCCGGGCGCGCAGCCGCCGGACGGCCGGGTCCCGCGTCGGGCCCTCGTGCCCGCAGTTCCACGAGCGGTTGTCGTCCGTGCCGTCCCGGTTGTCCTCGCCGTTCGCCTCGTTGTGCTTGTGGTCGTAGGAGACGAGGTCGTGCAGCGTGAACCCGTCGTGGCACGTCACGAAGTTGATCGACGCGAACGGGCGCCGCGCGCTGTGCTCGTACAGGTCGGACGAACCGGTCAGCCGGGACGCGAACTCCGGCATCGTCGCGTACGAGCCGCGCCAGAAGTCGCGGACGGTGTCGCGGTACTTGCCGTTCCACTCGGTCCACAGCGGCGGGAAGTTGCCGACCTGGTAGCCGCCCTCGCCGACGTCCCACGGCTCGGCGATCAGCTTCACCTGCGAGACGACCGGGTCCTGCTGGACGAGGTCGAAGAACGCGGCGAGCCGGTCAACGTCGTGCAGTTCGCGGGCCAGCGCGGACGCGAGGTCGAAGCGGAAGCCGTCCACGTGCATGTCGAGGATCCAGTACCGCAGCGAGTCCATGATGAGCTGCAAGGCGTGCGGGCTCCGCACGTTCAGCGAGTTCCCGCAGCCGGTGTAGTCGAGGTGGTAGCGCTTGTCGTCGTCGCGCAGCCGGTAGTAGGACGCGTTGTCGATGCCCCGGAACGACAGCGTCGGCCCGAGGTGGTCCCCCTCGGCGGTGTGGTTGTAGACGACGTCCAGGATCACCTCGATTCCCGCCTCGTGCAGGGCCCGCACCATCGCCTTGAACTCCAGCACCTGCTCGCCGAGCCGGCCGGACGAACTGTAGGAGTTGTGCGGCGCGAAGAACCCGATCGTGTTGTAGCCCCAGTAGTTGTCGAGGCCCCGCGCGACCAGCGCGTGCTCGGGCACCGACTGGTGCACCGGCATCAGCTCGACGGCCGTCACGCCGAGGTCGAGCAGATGGTCGATCATCACCGGGTGCGCCAGCCCCGCGTACGTCCCGCGCTGCTCCTCCGGGATCCCCGGGTGCAGCCGCGTCAGGCCCTTGACGTGCGCCTCGTAGATGACGCTCTCGTGGTACGGGACGCGCGGCGGCCGGTCGTCGCCCCAGTCGAAGAACGGGTTCACGACCACGTTCTTCGGCATGTACGGGGCGCTGTCGTCCTCGTTGAGGACGTCCGGGTCGGTGAACCGGTACGAGAACAGCGACTCGTGCCACCGCACGTTGCCCTCGACGGCCTTCCCGTACGGGTCCAGCAGCAGCTTCGCCGGGTTGCAGCGGTGCCCCTCGCGCGGGTCGAACGGGCCGTGCACCCGGTACCCGTACCGGCGTCCGGGCCCGACGCCCGGCAGGTACCCGTGCCAGACGAACCCGTCCACCTCGGGCAGTTCGTACCGCGTCTCGCGGCCGCGCTCGTCGAACAGGCACAACTCGACCCGCCGCGCCACCTCCGAGAACAGTGCGAAGTTGGTGCCCGTGCCGTCCCAGGTGGCGCCCAGCGGGTACGGATCCCCGGGCCAGACCTCCAGCATGCTCTCCCACTCCCCGCCGTCTCGGCACGGCCGTCTCGTCCCGGCCGTCTCGTCCCGCGCGCCACTGCGCAGCCGATTCTGACCTACCCGTGTCCGGCCCGCCCGCCACCGCCCGATATCAGAGTGTCATCCCGTTGGGGCGTCCCCGAGCAGCGCGGTCAGCGCCGCCCCGTGCAGTCGCTGCGTTCGGCGGACGATCTCGGCGTGCAGCGCCGCCTTCTCGTCGATGGCGTCGAGCAGCGCACAGATCTCGTCCTGGCGCGCCCGGGGCGGCACCGGAATCGGCAGCTCGCGCAGCCGTTGCACGCTGATGGTCGGCATGACGCTTCCGGACGCCCGGCGCGCCACCCAGTCGTCCACCTGCGGATGACTCAGGCAATGGAGCAGGTAACCGGGGCGGACACCCGGTCCGGGGCGAAGGAGCAGGCAGCCGCGTCCGAGAATCCAGCCCTCATGATCGGCGTCGATGAGGGCGGCGCGGCTGATCGAGCCCGTGCGGATGCAGACAACGTCGCCACGCCGCAACCGATACTGGGAAGACGTCTCGGCGAACCGCGCAGACGCGTATTGCAGATCCTCGTCGTGCACCCGACGATCCTTGATCTGCCGGGCGGTCACCACGGGAGCGTCGGCTGCGGTCCCGGAAGGGATCCGAGCCGGACCGGTGCGGATCAAGCACAAGTCGCCGAGCGACCGACGTGGCCACCGCGACGCGTGGGGACCATCCATGGCGTCGGCCGCCACCGGCTCGATCTGGGTGATCTTCGCGTCCAGAAGCACGCTGCGCCGGACGAGGCGGTCGATGGCGGCCCGTTCCGAAAGGTGATCAATGCGCTCGCGTCCCGCGGAGTCGGTCTTCCGGGTCGAGACGAGAGCGCGCGGGTCGAGCCGGTAATCGGCGTCGCGCAATTCGCCGAGCGAACATGCGCGAGCCGGGATGCGTGAACGAGACCGTTCGCACGTCCGCCGATCACGGTAGGCGTCGACGATCTCGCCGAAGTCGTCCGGTGCGACATCGGTGGCGTCAATGAGAAGGACGTCTGAGCCCGGCGATCGCCCCTTTTCCAGGACCCACACGGTGACGGGGATGTTCGTGGTGTGGAAGAGGCCCTGGGGGAGCCGGATGACGCAGGAGACGACGCCGTCCTCGAGCATCGCCATGCGAATCCAACGCTCCCTCCCTCCACGGAATGTGCTGCCGGGCGCCATCACCACCGCGGCGCGTCCTTCCGGGGTGAGCGAGCCGATGATGTGCTGCAGCCAGGCGAAGTCCGCGTTGCTCTTGGGAGGATCCCCGTAACGCCAGTGCCCCGGCGAGGACGGGCCCGGTGTGGTCCACTCGCGCATCGCGAAGGGCGGATTGGAGATCACACAGTGGAACGGGCCCGCCGAGAACGGGCCGCCGCGTATCCTGGCGAGAGCGTTCGGGGCGAGGTCGGCGCGGAGGCCATGGAGGGCGAGGTTGAGCCCTGCACGTAGCAGTGGCCGTGGTGACAGCGCGCTTCCGCTCAGCATCGGGACGGAACCGGACGGCAGACGGGCGGCTGCCGCGACCAGGAGGTCGCCGGTGCCGCAGCACGGATCGTGCACATGCTCGCCGGGTTGCGGGTCGACCAGGCGTGCCAAGAGGTCGGCGACGGATCGCGGGGTGTGGAATTCTCCGCCCCGATGCCCCTCCCAGGCCGCGATCCGTTCCGTCAGTTCGGCGGCGACCTCGCTTGCCACCTCCTTGTCGCTCAGTCCCTCGGTCGTGGCGAGCAGGTCGATCAGGTCGGACAGGTTCCGGGGACCGAGGAAGGGCGACTCCGCCCACCATCGAGGCTCCCACAGCATGTCCATGAGCTGCCGGTCGCGGGCCACGTGGCCGCGAAGGGCGTGCTCCAGGTCGTCCATAGAGCCGGTGCTCCGCTCCCGCCACCGTCGGACGAGTTCGTCCCATCCCTGCGGAGCGGCCGCTCGCAGATAAAGGGCGGTCAGCAGCACGTCGGCGTGCGCGGCCGGGTCGCCAATGGTGCGCAGCCGCCACAGCCAGTTCATCAGGCGTGTCGCGATCTCGTTCGCTCGTCCGTCGCGCCGCGGCCGGTCGAACGCACGGTCAGAGCGGAGTGACCGTTCGGAACGACGTTCGCGACGTTCGGTGGCGCGGGGGTCGACGTCTTCCGCGCGGCCGTCACGACCCGATGGATCGAATGTGCCGCGGAAACGGTCGCCGAAGGTGGTGCCCTCCGCTTCGTCCGGTCGACGGCTCCCGGCGGGGATCGCTCGCTGCCCCAGCCAGATGGCGACCTGCTCGGCCTTGAACAGTTCCCCGGGTGAGCGCACGACGGGGGCAGGAAAATCCGCATGTCGGCGCCGCCAGTTCGACACGGCGGCTCGTTGCACCCCGGCCCGCCGTGCGATGTCGCTCGACGATACGAGCGTCGACGGATTGATCACGGCTTCTTCACCTAGAAACTCGGCGTCCTGTCTCCGCTGCAGGCGTGGAGGCGGTTCTGCAAGATCGAGGGCACACGGTCCATCCGCCGTGCTTCGGCGGCGAACTCCGGCCCGATGTATTCCAACAGGCGGTACAGCGTCCTGTGATCCATGTCCAGGTCGCGGTGGTGGATCGGCTCGTAGTGCATGACGCGGTTGCGGAACAACAGCATGGAGAAGAAGTCATGGTGCAGCGCATTGCGGCGCCCTCTGAAGTGCGGGAACGAGCGATGCAGGGTCGGTACCCAGAAGTTGCGATCGTGGTGACGGCTGAGCAGCCCGACCCAGAAGCCGAAGGTGAGTTCGGCGACCACGTCGTCTGGGACGAGTGGGCGGCCGCGTCCGATGTTCCGCTGGGCGTTTTCCCGTGCTTGCGCCACTTTGAGATTGCCGTTGGGACTGAGCGGCGCCGTCGTCCACCAGTCTGTGCGCCCGTAGGCCTCCTTCAACCGGTCGTTGAGCGAATTGCGTAGGCTCACCTCCAGGCAGTGGAGGGGCCCGTAGAACGCCGCGGACACCTGGATGTTCCAGCAGTACAGTTTCCAGGCTCCCGCCGCGTCGCCGCCCGCGGCCTCGATGTACGGAGCCAAGCGTGGCCGTGACAGCGCGTGGTCGAGCCAAACGGGGGGCTGGCTGCGCATGGCGACCTCTTCTCGAAACTTGCAGGGGAGCCGACCGGGTGCTTACACTTGCGACGTAAGCCCCGGGTCCGCCTCTGCGAAGCATGCCGCCCGGGGCATAGCTCTGTTCGGCGTCGTTGTGAACATGGTTCCGACGCCTCAATGACTGCCTGCGCCCACGGTAGAGCCTTGATCTCACGACCGCAACTGCATTGGGCATGCTCATATCTGTTAACAGCTCTGCTGGGGGAGGCGCCAGACGGTTTCGTCGTCGGCGGTCTCGGCGGTGGGGCGCAGCCCGAGCCGGGTCGCGACGGCGGCGGACGGGCCGTTGGCGGGGTGGATCAGCGCGACGATCTCGTCGACGCCCCGGGCGCGGAGCCAGCCGAGCAGGGCGCGGGCGGCCTCGGTCGCGAAGCCGAACCCCTGGTACGGCACACCGATCACCCACGCGACCGACGCGACCGTGGCGGGCGGCGCCGGGACGACCTCCGACCCGGACGCGGGCGGCGCGACGGTGTAGCGGCCGGGCGCGGGACGCACCGTCGCCTGGACGTACCCGACGCCCCGGCCGTCGCGGGCGCGGCGGACGATCCAGTACAGCCAGTACTCCTGGTGGAACGGGGACGGGCCCGCGGCCAGGCGCGCGTACCGTTCGCGGAGCTCGTCGCGGGTGAGGGGCTCGCCGCCGATGTAGCGGTGCAGGCGGCGGTCGTCCAGGACGGGGGCCATCTCGTCGGCGTCGTGCGGCGCGGGCGGCTCCAGGACGAGCCGCTGCGTCCGGATGGTCTCCGCGATCGGCCCGTACACCCGCCGATCCTACGTCACGGCCCCGGTGGCAGGCGCCGCGTCCACACGCCGGGGGAGTGCTGCCCGGGAGACAGCCACAGCCAGGGCTGCGAGCGCCGGAACGGCAGGTCGGTGCCGGGCTGCCAGGGGAACAGGCCGTCGGCGTTCGGCCACAGGACCTGCAGGAACGGCGGCGGCGTCCGCCGGTAGAACGCGACGGCGCCGGGCAGCAGCGCCTCGTACCAGCGGCGGTCGACGGTGCGGAACCCGGCGGGCCGGTCCCGGACGACGCCGTCGCGGCGCTCGCCCTCGGTCGGCGGGCGGCCGTCGGCGGCCTGCCGGCCGAGGAGATCGAGCGACTCCTCCATCTCGTAGACGTCGCCGCCGAACATGGCCAGCTCGGGCGCCCGCAGGCTGTGCCACAGCCCGATCGTGTACGCCCACCCGGGGCCTCGCTCGTCCGGATGGTTCAGCACGACGCTCCACCCGTACTGGGTGATGTGGACCATGGTGCGGAGGAGGAAGTTGTCCAGCCGGTCCCGGTCGCCGTAGTCGTGGCAGAGCACGCACGCGCAGGGGGGCGGACCGTCGGGCATACCCGCAAGCTTACGGCGACCCGCGCACGCCGCGGGCGGCGAGCCGTTTGAACCGCGCGGACGGAGGAACAGCACTCTACGGCCCCCGCCGATGATCTTGCGTCGGCGGCCCGCCGAACGTGGGAGAACCCTGTGACCTCTGCCGTCATGCCCGACGCCCGAGCCGCCGACGACGCGGCGCCCGGCCCCCGGATCGACGCCGTGATCGAAACCGTGATCGCCCCGGACGCCGCCCGGATCGACGAGACCGGCGCGTTCCCCCGGGAGGGGATCGCGGCGCTCGCCGGAGCGGGGGCCCTCGGCCTGCTGAGCTCACCGGACGCCGGCGGCGCCGGGCGCGGCCTCGCCGATGCCGCCCGGGTCGTCGAACGGCTCGCCGGGGCCTGCGGGTCCACGGCGATGATCGTCCTCATGCACTACGCGGCGACGGCGGTGCTCGAGGCGCACGGACCGGACGACGTCCGCCGCGCGATCGCCGCCGGGGAGCACCTGGCCACCCTCGCCTTCTCCGAGACCGGGTCGCGCAGCCACTTCTGGGCGCCGCTCGGCACCGCGGCGCCCGCGGGCCCGGACGTCCGGCTGGACGCCCGCAAGAGCTTCGTCACCTCCGCCGGGGAGGCCGACGGGTACGTGTGGTCGAGCCGCCCGCTGGCCGCGTCCGGCCCGATGACGCTGTGGCACGTGCCGTCCGGGGCGTCCGGGCTGACCGTCGAGGGGCCGTTCGACGGGCTGGGCCTGCGCGGCAACGCGTCGAGCCCCGTCACGGCGGACGGCGTCCGCGTCCCGCCCGGCGCGATGCTGGGCGCGGACGGCGCCGGGCTCGACATCGCGCTCGGCACGGCGCTCCCGGCGTTCCTCCTGCTCAGCGGGGCGTTCTCGCTCGGCGTCATGGAGGCGCTCATGGACGCCGCCCGCGACCGGATGACCCGGACCCGCCTCGAGCACCTCGGGCGGACCCCGGCGGACGACCCGGCGACCCGCGCCGCGTACGCCCGGCTCCGCATCCGCGTGGACGAGTCCCGGGCGTTCCTGCGCGACAGCCTCGACGCGCTCGACGCGGGACGCGCGGACGCGACGCTGCGGGTCCTGCAGGTCAAGGCCGTCGCGGGGGAGGCGGCCGCCGAGGTCGCCGACGGGGTGCTGCGGCTGTGCGGCGGGTCGGCGTTCGTCCGCGGCACGCCGGTCGAGCGCCGCTTCCGGGATGCGCTGGCGTCCCGCGTCATGGCGCCGACGACCGAGGCGCTGCACGACTTCGTCGCCCGGGCGGGCCTCGGCCTGCCGCTGTTCGGAGAGGAGACCCGATGCTGCTGATGGGGGCGGTCGCCTACGACCCGAAAGTCGTGACGATCTGGACCGGGTTCCGCGCGTGGCTGGCCGCGCGCGGGTTCGCGTTCGACTTCGTCCTGTACTCCAACTACGAGCGGCAGGTCGAGGACCTGACCCTCGGCCGGATCCACGCGGCGTGGAACTCGCCGCTCGCCTGGGTCCGGGCCCGCCGCCTCGCCGAGGCGCGCGGCCGCCGCGTGCGCCCGCTGGTCATGCGGGACACCGACCGCGACCTCACCTCGGTGATCGTGGTGCGCGAGGGGTCGCCGTTCACGTCCGTCGCCGACCTGAAGGGCGAGACGGTCGCGGTCGGCGCCGTCGACTCGCCGCAGGCCACGCTGCTGCCGCTGTCGTACCTGCGGACGCACGGCCTGGTCCCCGGGACGGACGTGGCCGTCCGCCGGTTCGACGCCGGCGCCGGCCTGCACGGCGACCACGTCGGCGGGGAGCGGGACGCGGCGGCGGCGCTGGCGTCCGGCGAGGTCGCGGCCGCCTGCATGGTCGACGCGAACCACCTCCTGTTCGGGGCCGAGGGCGTCCTGCCCGCCGGAACCACCCGGGTGCTCGCGCAGACCCCGCCCTACGACCACTGCAACCTGACGGTGTCCGACTCGGTGCCGGACGAGGCCGCGGAACGGTTCGCGGGGCTGCTGCTGTCGATGAGCTTCGCCGACCCGGACGCCCGCCCGCTGCTCGACCTCGAGGGCCTCAAGTCCTGGGAGGACGGCCGCGACGACGGCTACGCGGCGCTGGAGCGGGCCGTCGACGAGGCCGGCTTCTACGACGCGGACGGACGGGTGACCGCGCGCGGCTACACCCCGTGAGGCACCTCGACCTGGACGACCTGGGGTTCGAGCACGGCGCCCACCTTCTGGTGGGCCGCGCGCTGGCGGACCTGGAGCCCGGCGAGGAACTGGTGGTCGCGGGCACCGACCCGGCGCTGGCCGTCCACCTGCCCGCCTGGTGCCGCCGCGAGGGCCACCGCTTCGTCCCGCCCGGCGACCCGGCCGCCACGCGGGTGCGGGGCCGGATCGTCCGGGGGCGGGCCGACCTCGACCGGTGGGCGGGGGCCGAGCGGGCGGGCGCGCCCGGCGGGGTCGTGCGGCGCCCGGACCCCCGCTGGGGGCTCGCGGCGCGCGGGGCGCTGGTCGAGCCGGGCGGTCCGGCGCCCGGCGCCGACCTGGCCGACCGCGACGCCGTGTGGGCCGACGTCGCGCCGCGCCTCTACGCGCACGCCGCGGCCGCCCAGTGGGACCCGGCGACGGCCGTCCCGTGGGACGCCGGATTCGAGATCCCGGCCGAGGTCGAACGGGCGGTCGTCCAGGTGATGACGTACCTGGTCGAGAACGAGCAGGCGGCGCTGGTCGTCCCGGCGCGGCTCCTCGCCCGGATCCACCCGCACTTCCGCGAGGTCCTGCAGTTGCTGGCCGTCCAGGCGGCCGACGAGGCGCGGCACGTGGAGGTGTTCACCCGGCGGGCGCTGCTGCGCGGCGGGGAGATGGGGACGTCGTCGGCGGGCGGCCGCGCCTCCCTCGCGACGCTGCTGGCGGAACCGGACTTCTCCCTCGCGTCGTTCCTGCTGTCGGTCCTCGGCGAGGGCGCGTTCCTGAACCTGCTGTCGTTCCTCGACCGGTACGCGCCCGACCCCGTGACGCGCGCGGCCGTCCGGCTGGCCCGGCAGGACGAGGCGCGCCACGTGGCGTTCGGCGTCGCCCATCTGGAGCATCGGGCGAAGCTCGACCCGGGACTGCGGGGCGGGCTGCGCGGCGCGGTCGAGCGGCGGCACGACGCGCTGCGCGACACGGCCGGGCTGAACGCGGACGTGTTCGACTCGCTCGTCGTCCTCGCGGCGGGGGAGTGGACGCCCGCGGGAATCGCGTCCGGTCACCGCGCGGTGCGGCGGCTCCGCGCGGAGATGGACGACGGGCGGCGGCACCGGCTGGAACGGCTCGGCTTCCCGCCGGACGAGGCGGCGGAGCTGTCCGCCCTGCACACCCGCAACTTCATGTAGCGAACGCGCCGGTGGGCGGGCCGGCGCGCGGCTGTCAACCCGTACGTGGTTTTCGATATGCCGACGATACGTGCCTGCTCGTAGCATCGAGAGCATGCGCGTGTTGGTGGTCGAGGACGAGCACTATATGGCGGAGGCCATCCGCGATGGGCTGCGCCTGGAAGCGATCGCGGCCGACATCGCCGGTGACGGCGACACCGCTCTGGAGCTGCTGGGCGTCAACGCCTACGACGTCGCCGTCCTCGACCGCGATGTCCCGGGGCCCTCCGGTGACGAGATCGCCGAGCACATCGTCGCCTCCGGCACCGGCACGCCGATCCTCATGCTCACCGCCGCGGACCGGCTCGACGACAAGGCCACCGGGTTCGAGCTCGGCGCCGACGACTACCTCACGAAGCCGTTCGAACTCAGAGAACTCGTGCTCAGGCTCCGGGCGCTCGACCGAAGGCGCGCCCACAGCAGGCCGCCGGTGCGGGAGCTCGCGGGCCTGCGGCTGGACCCGTTCCGCCGCGAGGTCTACCGGGACGGCCGGTACGTCGCGCTCACCCGGAAGCAGTTCGCGGTGCTCGAAGTCCTCGTGGCCGCCGAAGGCGGTGTCATCAGCGCCGAAGAGCTCCTGGAACGGGCCTGGGACGAGCACGCCGACCCGTTCACCAACGCCGTGCGCATCACGGTGTCCGCACTGCGCAAGCGGCTCGGCGAACCCTGGCTGATCGCCACGGTGCCCGGCGTCGGCTACCGCATCGACACGGGACCGGACGCCGGGAGCGGCGGAGGCGAACGTGGATAGGGCGCCCGGGTTGAGCGTTCGCCTCAAGCTCACCTTCAGCTACGCCGGCTTCCTCATGCTCGCCGGCGCCGTGCTGCTCGGGGCGTTCGCGGCGTTCCTGGGCGGCTACCGGGAGAGGGCACAGGACGCCGGCGAGGTCGTGATCGCGCCTTCGGGCACGGAGCTGCTGCGCGACTTCGCGCCGACGGCCGCCGGCGCGATCGTGTTCCTCCTGGTGTTCGGTCTCGCCGGAGGGTGGATTCTCGCCGGCCGGATGCTGGCCCCGATGACCCGCATCACCGACGCCACGCGCACGGCCGCGAGGGGTTCGCTGTCTCACCGGATCGAGTTGGAAGGGCGCCAGGACGAGTTCCGCGAGCTCGCCGACGCCTTCGACGGCATGCTCGCGCGGCTCGAGGCGCACGTCGCCGAGCAGCAGCGCTTCGCGGCCAACGCCTCCCACAAGCTGCGCACTCCACTGGCGATCACGCAGACCCTGCTCGACGTCGCCCGGAACGATTCGAACCGGGAGACCAGCGAGGTCGACGAACGCCTCCGCGCCGTCAACGCCCGGGCGATCGACCTCACCGAGGCGCTGCTCCTGCTCGGCCGCACCGACCGGCGCTCCTTCGCCCGGGACGAGGTCGACCTGTCTCTCATCGCGGAAGAAGCCACCGAAACGCTCCTCCCGCTCGCCGAGAAGCACGGCGTCGCCATCGAGACCTCCGGGGAGATCGCCCCGACCGTCGGGTCCCATGCGCTCCTGCTGCAGTTGACCACGAACCTCCTGCACAACGCGATCGTCCACAACCTGCCGGAGTCCGGCGGCGTTCAGGTCGGCACCGCCGCCGGCCCTGAGGGCGCCGTGCTCACGGTCGAGAACACCGGCGGCGAGCTCAGCCCGCACGTGGTCTCCACCCTCACCGAGCCGTTCCAGCGCGGCACCGGACGCGTCCGCGGCGACCATGCAGGTGCCGGCCTCGGCCTGGCGATCGTCGAGAGCATCACCCGAGCGCACGACGGGACGCTCTCGCTCACGCCGCGCGCCGGGGGCGGGCTCTGCGTCACGGTACGGCTGCCCGCGCCGGCTCGGCGGGCCTCGTAGAAAGCGGGGCGAGGTTCCGGCCCGGTCGGCCGCTCTGGATAGGGCGTCCGCCTCGTGGACGACGATCGGCAGGCCCCGCCGGCGGGGCCTGCGCAACGCGTCGGCGACGTTCATCGGGGCCTCGATGCGTCCTGCCGAGTGGCCGCCTGCGACGACGGCACGGGGTGCCGATCCGCCTCGCACCATGATGTCTTTGCGATCAAGATTCCCCGGTTCGCGTGAAACCGCTCGAATACGTGCAATGGCAGGGAGGTGGAATCCGAGTTGTGTGAATACCCCGACGGATTGTGGAACCGCACCACCCCGTCCTCGACCGCGTAGACCAGCACAAGGTGGCCTCCTCGTAGTGGGGCGCGGGTGCCGGGGTCGCGGATCTCGGGAGACACCGAGGCGATCATGACCTGCCCGGGCCGCACCTCTCGGCCGGATACGTGAATCGGCGTATTCTCGACCAGTTCGCAGTGGAATCCGAACTGTGAGCCGACCCAGGCCATGAAAGGCCGGTAGATGAGTCCTTGGACCTTGCCTGAGGGCTCCGCCACGTAGCAGCCCCGGTCGAGGGCCTGCGCGAGGAGTTCCCTCATCGGCAGCCGGACGTCGGTCCAGCCCAGGAGCAGCGACTGCAGGCACGCGAGGCCGCAGACCTTGCGGGACCAGAACAGGTACTCCTCGCGTGAGCGGTATCCGTCGGACGCCCAGTCGTGCGGTCGCGATGGATCGGTACCGCCCAGGAAGACCTCCAGCCCGGACGGCTCGGTGCGCCGCATGACGACCTCGTCGTTGCGTTCCAGATCTCCCCACTGCGAGATGCAATGGAGACTTCGATCAGGTGATGGGAAAGTCGAAATAGACATCGGGATGGGGCTCGTTTCTCAGCGTGTAGTGCCACCATTCGCAGTCGTATCGATCGAACCCGCAGTCCTCCATGATGGAACGGAGAAGCTCGCGGTTCTGGGCCTCGGCCGGAGTTATTCCTCGGGCGCGATGGCGTGAGATCGGGTCCATGAGGTCGTGGCGACCGCCCATGGGGGCGAGTTCACCGGTGGCGAGGTGATAGAGCGTCAGGTCGACGGCGCCGCCCCTGCTGTGGGCCGACCTCGCGGCCACATATCCGTGCTCGACCATCTCGGACCGGTCGATGTTCGGGTAGTGCCGCGGTTTGGTCCGGCCGTCCTCGGGCTGTTCCGACCAGCGGAGGAAGCGGTCGACGGCGCGTTGGGGGCGATACCCGTCCCAGAGGAGCAGCCCGAAGCCGAGGGACGCCGCCTTCTCGCGTGCTTGCTCCAGGGCCGCGCACAGGGACCGGGTCCCGACGATCCGATTGGCGAGGTACCCGTCGACGGGCCTGCCCGTGAAGTTGTCCCAAGTGGCGTACTTGGCGTCCCAGCGGACGCCCGGCACCCGGTCGTCGATGTAGACGAAGTCGTCGTTCATCGCGTCTTCCGGTGGATCGTCATCGAGACGAGCCGGTCGATCACGTCGGAGAGCGGCAGTCCCGAGGCGGCCATCATCCGCGGATAGCGGCTGTAGGAGGTCATGCCGGGCATGGTGTTGACCTCGTTGAGCACCACTCGTCCGTCATCGGTGAGGAACATGTCGACGCGGGCGAGCCCCTTGCAGCCCAGGGCCCGGTAGATGGCCTCGGCGGTCTCTCGGACGAGCCGGCGCGACTCTTCGGAGATGTCGGCGGGAACGATGAAGGTCGAGTTCTCCGATCCGGTCTCGGGAGAGTCCTCCTGGTGGATCCTGAAGAATCCGTGCGAGAGGTCGACCCGGTCCACCTCGCCCGTGATCAGGCCGGACCGCTCCCCGAGGACCGCGCAACCGACCTCGCCGCCGGCCACGGCCTCCTCGATCAGGACCTTCTGGTCGTACCGCCGCGCCTCGCTCAGCGCACCGGCCAACTCGTCCCCTCGGGAGACTTTGCTGACGCCGAAAGACGAACCCGAACGGGCGGGCTTCACGAAGACGGGGTAAGGAAGACGGTCGGGATCGACCTTCTCGTCCTCCTCGACGACCCAGAAGTCCGGCGTGGAGATTCCTGCGGCCTTGGCGACCGTGTAGGCCAGGGCCTTGTCCATGCACACGGCCGAGCTCTGGACGTCGCAGCCGATGTAGGGGATGCCGGAGAGCTCCAGCAGGCCTTGGATCGCGCCGTCTTCGCCGAGCTTGCCGTGAAGCACGGGCAAGACCACGTCGAGACGCACGGTCTCGTAGCCCTCCTGCTCCCTGACCAGCAGGCCGTGCAGGCTTCTGTCGGGCGACAGCACGGCCGGACGGGCGTCGCGATGCTCCCAACCCGAGTCAGGTCCGTCGCAGAGCCTCCAGTCACCGCCGGTCGTGATGCCGATCCAGAACGGTTCGTACCTGGCGGTGTCGAGGTTCTTCGCCACCTCTCGCGCCGACTTGATGGAGACGAGGTGTTCTTCGGAGGCGCCTCCGAAGATGATTCCGACTTTCAATCTGTTCACGCTGTTTTCCTGCTTTCGAAGTTCAGGCAGTTGATGAGGCTGTTTTCGACGGTGTCGTTGAGGGCGTGCTCCGTGTAATAGGCGGAGTGCGGACTGATCAGCACATTCGGCAGGCGCTGTAGCCGCACCAGGGCCCTGTTCTCGATGGGCTTGTTTCTGCAGTCGGTGTAGAAGATTCCTTCCTCTCCTTCGAGGACGTCCAGCGCCGCACCGCCCAACCTCCCGCCTTCCAGCGCGGCGAGGAGCGCCTCGGTGTCGAGCAGCGGTCCGCGGCCCGTGTTGACGATGTACGCGCCGGGCTTCATCCGCTCGATGCGTCGGCGATCGAGGAGATGGTGTGTGTCCGGGGTGAGCGGAGTGTGGAGCGTGACGATGTCGCTCCGCTCCATCAATTCGTCGAGAGGCACGTGACCGGCGCAGCAGTCAGGCCGCCTGTCGTGGGCCAGCACGCGGCAGCCGAAGCCCCGCAACCGGTCGATGACCGCGGTGCCGATGCGCCCCGTTCCGACCACGCCGACGGTCAGGTCCCGCAGCTCTTTGCCGCGGGTCTCGCTCAGCCGGTAATCATGCGAGTCGGTACGGCGGACGGTGGATTTCGCGTGGCGCACGGCCATCAGCATCAACATCAGCGTGTAGTCGGCCACGCTGTCCGGTGAGTAGGCGACGTTGCCCACCGAAATGCCGACGCGTTCCGCGTATGCCAGGTCTATATGGTCGTACCCGATGCTTCTGGTGGAGATGTACTCCACACCGGCTCCGCTGAGTGCCAGAAGCGTGGAGTTGGTGATCCGATTCTTATGGCTGACGCTGATGCATCGGTTGCCGCGCGCCAATTCGGCATTGGCCTCGCAGACGGCCGCCTCGGTGATGGTCGTCGACACTCCGAGTCGGGTGCCCGCCTCCCGGAACAAGGCGGCTTCGTCCCGGCTGCACCCGAAGACCGTGATCCCCGTCGCCGGGTCGGCCGTGGGGGACGAAGCGGCGGGCGATCGGGCGCGGCCGTCCGCGATGACTTCGCTGTGGACCATGCCTCAAGTCAAGGCATCGCGGTGTTGCCAGGGCGTATGTGGTTTTCGATATGCGGGCGATATGCCGCCCGAGCGGTGGCGTTCGGAGCCCGGCCTGCGCGACGACCAGTGGCGGGTCGTCAGCGGCGGGCATCGCAGGCGACGAGACCGCCGAACAGCCGGTCGCCGGCCGCCTAACGCCGGTCGCCTCGATCTTGGACGGAGATCGGGCGCGGTGGTCAGTGACGGCGGGCCGTGATGATCCAGGCGCGCGAGTCGAAGTACACGCCGCTGCCGGTGTCGTGGGCGGCGAGGACCGCGTGCAGCCGCGCGCGTGCTCGCTCGGCCGTCGCGGCGTCGAGGCCGGCGAGCACGTCTTCGTCCCACAGGCGGAGCACGTTCTCGAGGGCCGTGGCGCCGTCCGGGCCGTAGTAGACGGGCTCGTGCACATCGGTGAAGGCGACTTCCGTGAAACCCGCCGCCGTCAGGACGCCTTCGGCGATGGCCGGGTCGGCGAGTGAGAACGGGTCTGGACCGCGGGGAGGAGGAGCAGGTTCGGGCGTGGCGGCGGGGAGGGGCCGGCGGATCGCGGAGGCCCATTCATTGCGGTCGCGGCCTTGCCACACCAGCAGCACCAGACGCGCCCGGGGGCGCAGAGCACGCCCGATATTGGTGAACGCGGCGACCGGGTCGGCGAAGAACATCACTCCGAACCTGCTGATACAGAGGTCGAAATGCGCCGGCGGGAAGCGGTGAACCTGTGCGTCCGCCTGTTCGTAGGCGACGTTGGCCTGTCCCTGGTCGTCGGTCAGCCGACGGGCCCGTTCGAGCATCCGCGCGGAAACGTCGACGCCCACCGCGCTTCCGTGGACGGCGGCGCGGGCGGCCTCGCGCGTGGACCGGCCCGTACCGCAGCCGATGTCGAGCACCCGGTCGCGGGGGCCGACACGGGCGGCGGCGCGGAAGTGCTCGTTGTGCAGGCGCAACTCCGCGTCGTAGTCGAACACGTCGGTGCGCCCTCTCCCGTGCTCGCCCGCGCCCGGCTCGGAGCCCGGCCCCGGCTGGGTCCCCTGCTGCTCGGACATCATCGTCACCACATCCCTTCGGTACCGGCTCGACACATCGGTCGTGCGGTCAGGTTCTCCGCCTGAGCCGGTCCAGCCCCCGGACCGCATCGCCGAAGAGGAGTTCCAGAACGGCCTCGCTGCGCTGTTCGTCGGCGCCCGCGGCGTCGATCGCCTGGACGGCCGGGTAGCCGCGGAGGCCGACCGTGGTCGGACGTCCCGCGGAGATGATCGTGTAGATCTCGCGGACCGGATAGGCGTGCACGGCCCCGACCTGTTCGGCGAGCTCGTCGGCGACGCCCGCCAGGAGATCGCCGACCACACCCTCGTTCCGCACGGCGAGCTCGATCCAGCCGAGGTAGGTCGCGTCGGTCGGCCACCGGTGCGGCACCCCGGGCGAACTCATCGCCGACCGGCCGTAGGGGGGAAGCGGCTCGACGCGCAAACGCAGGACGCCCGGATGCTCGCTCCACGGGCGTGCGACGCGCTCGGTCAGATGGCGGTGGAACGCCTCGACCGGCGCGGCTTCCGTTCTGGGCGCGAAACAGAGCACGAAGGTCGGCGCCGGGGGAGGGCCCTGTACCTCGGGCTCGTCGACGCGATCGACGAGCGTGCCGCCGCTGCCGGGAGCGGAGAGCTGCGCGCCGATGCGGCCGATGAAGTTGTGCGCGTCGTTGGGAATGGTCTCCCGCGCGACCGGATTGCCGCCGAACGCGGCCAGGTCGGCCTCGGACAGGAAGAGCCCGTGCCCCATGCCCTGAGGCTGGGCCGCCTCCGGCGCATCGAAGGAAACGCGCGGGACCGCCCGGTAGAGATCGGAACGGTTGGCCGCGAGGCGGAGCTGCCGGTACCGCCACAGGCCGGGCGCGTGAGCGAACATGATCCCGTGCACGTCGCGCCAGTAGGTCTCGCATACATCTTGCGGGATATCGGCGCGCCACCAGCAAAAGGCCGTCAAGGTCAGTTCGGCGGCGTTCTCGAGGCCGGCCGTGTCCGCCGTCGATCGAGTGATCGCGATCCCTCCTCGTCATGTGCCGTCAGCACCATCGCGCAGGTCAACGCCCCGTTAACACCACGGCAGGGCCAGATCTTGGGCCGAGCCCGGCCTCAAGGCTCCACCGGGCCGTCGCGGAGCACGCCCCGCACCTGCGCGAGCGACACCGTTTCCGGCGCGAACTCCGCCAGCCACCAGGTGGCGCCCGCCTCGGCGTAGGGCGTCGGATCGGTACCGGCGGGAAGGGCGACGGCGATGTCGTACGGGGCCGTCTTCCGCCGCCGGAGCTCGGTGATGGCGGCGGCGATGCCGGCGAGCTCGTCCGGGTGTTCGAGATGGATCGGAAAGAAGCCGTCGTGCCGGGCGGCGCGGCGCAGCGGTCCGAGATTGCCGGGAGCCCCCGCCGCCCACACCGGTACGCCGGGCCGCTGAACCGGGCGGGGGAGGAAGGAGACACCGTCGACGGTGTAGTGCCGCCCGTGGTGGTGCACCGATCTCCCGGACCAGGCGGCGGTGAGGATCTCCAGGGACTCGTCGAGCATCCGCCCCCGGCGCCGGTCGTCGAGTTCCTCGCCGGTCGCGCTCAGCTCCCCGGCGAAGCGGTCGCCGCCGAGCCCGACGCCGAGGGTGAGGCGGCCGCCGCTGAGCCGGTCCAGCGTCGCCGTCTCCTTGGCGACCTTGGAAGGTCTGCGGCGGGCGAGAGGCGTCACCATCGGGCCCAGCCGCAGGTCCTCCGTGGCGGCGGCGATCGCGGCCAGCGTGATCCACGGGTCGGCCACCCGCCGGTCCGGCCCCCAGCGCAGGTGGTCCCACACGAACACGCCGTGCCAGCCGGCCTCCTCCGCCTCGGCGGCCAGCCGTGCGACCACCGCCGGCTCGGCGAGCTCGTCGAAGATCGGCAGCCAGAGCGCCGAACGCAACCGCGTCATGGTCGGCCCCCTCCGGTGTGCCGGACCAGAGCCGGGACGAACACGTCCCACAGCGGCCTCGGCAGGTCGTGCCCCGCGCCCTCCAGGACCAGCAGCTCCGCGCCGGGAATCGCGTCGCGCAGCGCCCGTCCGTGCGGGAGCGGGAAGAGCGGGTCGTGGTCCCCGTGCACCACCAGGGTCGGCGCCTTGATGTCGCCGAAGCCGCGGGACGGCCCGTCGAAGGTCATCGCGTAATGGTTGACGAGGGTGGAGGCGATGTCGCGCGTGCGGGCCACGTCTCGCTCGACCAGCGCACGCGTCGCGGTTTCGTCGAAGAAGGGAGAGCCGCCCGAGAGCGCCTTCGCCGACGCGACGACGAAGTCGGCCACCGCGACGGGATCCGCGGGGTCCGGGTCGGCGGGGGAGCCGCCGGTGAGCTCGTCCGACGGCGGAGGGAGGCCGTCCCCGCCCGGGGAAGTCGAGGCCAACGTCAGTGACAGGACCCGATCGGGGTGGTCCACTCCGAGGATGAGCCCGATTCCGCCGGCCATGGAGCGGCACACGATGTGCGCGCGTTCGACGCCCAGGGCGTCCAGAACGCCGAGCGCGTCTCCGGCCAGGTCGGTGAACGTGTAGCCCGGCCGGCCGGGCGGGTAGCCGGTGGATCTGCCGGTGTCCCGGTTGTCGTAGCGGATGACGAACCGGCCGGCGCCCGCGATTCGTGCGCACAGTCCGGCCTCCCACCAGAGCATCGATGCCGCCGCACCGTCGATGAGCAGGACCGCCGGGTCCGCGGGGTCTCCGAAGGTCTCGACGCACAGCTCGGCATCGCTGATCCCGACGAGCTTCTCGCCGTTGGAACGGTGATCGGTCATGAAGGCCACGCTAGGTCAAGGGGTCCATCGGCAAAAGCGATGATTTCCGATCAACTCGATCGTGGCCGGCGATGTTCCTCTCTATGCTGGGCCCCATGCGCGACGTCGAGCTCCGGCATCTCACCACGCTGGCCGCGGTCGCCGACGAGGGCTCGTTCGGGCGGGCGGCCGCGCGGCTCGGGTACACCCAGTCGACGGTGAGCCAGCAGATCGCGGCCCTGGAGAAGGCCGTCGGCGGTGCCGTGTTCGACCGGCCGGGCGGCCCGAAACCGGTGCGGATCACTCCGCTCGGCGCGGTGGTGCTGGCACACGGACGCGATCTGCTGGCGAGGGCCCAGACGATGGCGGCGGCCGTCGACCGGTTCAAGGCCGGCGACGGCCGGGTCGACATCGGCACGTTCCAGAGCGTGTCCAACGTGATCTTGCCGCCGATCGTGCGCTCGCTTCGGGACGAGCACCCCGGCTGCGACATCAGGCTGTTCGAGGAGGAGACCGAGTCGCCGCAGGTCGGCGAGCTCGATCTGATGTTCTTCGACGGCCGCATCGACGGCGACGTCGAACACCTCAAACTGCTCGACGATCCCTACCTGCTGGTGACCCGCCGCGGCACCTTCCCCGACGGCCCGGTGCCGCCGGCCCGGCTCGACGGCGCACCGATGGTGGCGTACCCGCCGATCTGCGACCAGGCCCGGGTGGAGCAGGCGCTCGCACGCCGCGGTGTGCAACCCCGGATCGTGTTCCGCACCGCGGGCAACGAGACCGTCCTGTCGATGGTGCGCGCCGGTATGGGTTCGGCGATACTGCCGCGCCTCGCCGTCGACGGCGCCGACGCCGGCTCGGACGGGTCGCTGTCCCTCCACGAGCTCCGGCCGGGTCTCCGGCCGCGCGAGATCTTCCTGCTGTGGCAGGCGGACCGCACCCACTCCCCGCTCGCGGCACGGGCGATCGAGATCGCCCTCGACGTGGCAGGCGAGATCGCCGAGCGCACGTGACCGGCCACGCGCCCGGCGGAGCCACTTGCTGGACCCGTAGGCGAAAAGCCCTGGTCCGGCCGGAGGTCTTCACCGCCGTCGGACTTCTGAGCGTCCCCTACACCCCTCCCGGCGGCCCGCGGCCCAGCGAGACCTTCGCGGCGATGGGCGGCGGGGAGGAGTTCTACGTCGGCTACTTCCAGGAGCCGGGCCGCGCCGAGGCCGAGATCGAACCGGACGTCCGCGGCAGGCTGGCGGGCTTCTACGCCGCGCTGTCGGCCGGCACCATGCCCGCGCCCGGCCGGCCCGGCCCCCATTTCGTGGCGCCTGGGGGGCGGTTGCGCGACCGGTTCCCGACCGGTCCGCCGCCGTCCTGGCTCAGCCGGCGGGAGCTGGACGTCCACGCCGCGGAGTTCGACGGGTGCGGGCACTGGATCCAGCGGGAACGCCCGGACGAGGTGAACCGGCTGCTCACCGACTGGCTCGCGTCCCTGCCGCCCGCCTGAACGCATGCGCGCCCCTCAGCGAGAAGACCTCCTGGCGTAGTCGAGTTTCGCCGCCTCAGGCCCGGCTGCCCCAGCGCGGCAGGGTGAACCGCAGGACACACTCGCCTGTTCCGACCTCCGCCGCACCCTTCGAGCCCGCTCAGCCTTCGAATCTCGGCGTGCAGCCGACCTCGGGAGGCTTCCGCACGCGGAGGCAGGCCCGGCCGGTGCGTTTGCCGTCGAGCATCTGCGTCCACTACCATTCGCCCTCGCCGGACGCGCCTTGGAGTACGTACTCGTCGTTCTCGATGCTCAGCGTGCCTGCACGCGCCTTGATAGTGGACTGCACGCGCGCCCACGAAGCGTCGCACCGGGCCGAGTACCGATGCTGGAGGCGCGTCGCCGGCGGCACGGCGTTCAGCGTGACCTCGTTCAGCGTGACGGCGTCGCCCACGCATCCCTCCACGACCGGGCTCTTATCGTGACAGAGCCCGCCTCCGCATCCCTGCCTGGTCGCGGCCGGAGGCCCCGCCGGTGCGGGCCCTCCGGCCACGATCTCGGCTGACGCGGGGCCCGCGGCACCCAGCAGCGCGGCGGTGATTGCGGCGACCGCCGTTCTCGCCATCTGTCGATTCGCCATCGTTCCACTCCCGGGTAGCACCCCGGCCACCCGGGCGTCTCTCGCGCCGGAGCCGTGGCCGTGCTCTCGGTGACAGGATCGCCGTGCCACGGTCATCCGGTGGCAATCCTTCGGCAAAGCCCCGAGAAAGGGGAACATTGAAGGCGTCGAACATTTCCCCTATTGGGGTGAAATAAGCGGAGAAAATACGTGGAAGTGTGGTTGTCGCGCCCGCATAAATGGGCGGCGTCCACGTCTGCTCTTCCTTGCCATTTCGATATTGTTTTACCGAAAGGAGTTGGCTACCATTGCTCGATCATGTTAAGTCGAAGTGCAGGAGCCGCTGACCGTGGATCGGAAGGTCTTGGAAGCGCAACAATGGGTGAACCAGAACTACAGCGCCCACCCCGGATATGTGCGGTGCCCTGAGCATGGCAAGACGGGATGGGGCACCATGCGGGCGCTGACCAGCGCCCTGCAGGCCGAACTCGGCATCACGCCGGTCAACGGCTCGTTCGGCCCCGCCACGCTGGCCGCCCTCGTCCGGCACGGCGAGGTCGGCTCTGGAGAGCCGGACAAAAGCCTCGTGCGTATCCTCAAGTACGCCCTGTTCTGCAAGGGCTACAACGGCGGCGCGTCCGAGGGCGGGTTCGACGACGGGATGAAGCAGGGGCTCGCCAAGATGCGAACCCAAGCCGGGCTCAGCCCCTACAACCGCGGGGTGCCGCCCAAGACCGCCAAGGCGCTGCTCAATATGGACGCCTACAAACTGCTGTCCGGCGGAACCGTCGTCGTCCAGAACATTCAGCGATGGCTGAATCACACCTATCAGGAACGGGGGAACTTTTTCATCATCCCCTGTGACGGGCTCTACTCACGCGATGTCCAGCAGCCGCTGATGAAGGCGCTGCAGTACGGTTTCGGGCTGTCGGACGAGGCGGCCAACGGCCTGTTCGGCGAGGCGACCAAGGCCGGCCTGCGCGAGAACGTCCTCACCAAGGGCGCGCAAAGCCGCTTCGTGCAATTGTTCAGCGCCGCGTGCGTGTTCAACGGCCGGGCCCGGTACCGCACGAAGAACGGGAAATGGGCGTACCGTAGCAGTACGGCGCACGCGACCTGGCCGACTTCACCCACGCCGAGGGAGCCAAGCACGCCGAATTGGCGCACAAGAGCGCCGATCGGCACGGCTTTCGGCGGGGCACCGTCATCTACTTCGCAGTCGACTTCGACGCCACCGCGGAAGAGATCATCAGTAATATCGTCCCCTACTTCCACGGCGTTCAGTCCCGCCTGGCGGCGCTCGGACGCCGCTACGTCGCGGGGGTGTACGAGTCGCGTAACGTCTGCGCGCGCGTCAGCCGGGAGGCCTTCACTGCCTGGTCGTTCGTCTCGGGCATGTCCTATCGCTTCTCCGGCAACCTCGGGTATCCGCTACCAGAGAACTGGGCCCTCAACCAGATCAAGGAATTCAGGTTCCAGGCCGGCGACGACTCCTTCGCGCTCGACAACGACGTCCATCAGCCGGGCGCCGACGCCGGCGCGGACGCGGTGGGCTCCAATGTCGAGCCGCTCAAGGACTACCTGGACTACATCGACCGCGTTTACCGGGCCGCTCAGAACTACCCCGGGGGAGGCGACCCGAGCGTCCTCGTCCTGGCGTACCTTCGTTACCCGCACTACGCCACGATCGCCTGGGTGGAACTGGCCGGCCCGCACTTCGTAGACTGGATCGCCCACGCCGACAAGCAGGTGGGACCGAGAGTCACGCAGTACCGGGACCCCTCCCTCGGCGCCATCATAGACGTCGACCACTTCGGCGCCACCGCTAGCGGAGTCCTGTGGAACGCGCGCGGCACCCCCCGCCCCGCGCGGGGCGATTTCAGCGGCTGGCTCGGTGACCTGGCGTCCTTCTACGGCGAGTGGAGGGCCGCGAGCGTCTCCTATCCTTCCGGCTACGCCTTCTGCCAGGCGCGGCTCGCCCGCCCCGACGTGGACAGCACCTTCTCCTTCAACGACCTGATCGAGGACGTCGACGGCCACCTCATCGCGCTGCGGACGCGCGCCGGCACGCCGGTCAACACGGCGATCCGCGAGCACCTCGCCGAAGGTGGCCCGCATGTCACCCGTTTCACCCGGTTTGTGAAGGAGCGCTACGGCACCTCACCCGATGGGATCGTCAACGCCGCTCGCAAGATGCTGACCAACGGGTCCGACACCTTCGTCACCACCCTGCGGACGGGGGTCATCTTCAGCTCCGCAGGCGGCACCGTGCTGTTGCCCAGCGCGCTGCCCGCCGACAAGCTCGCTGCCTTCTTGCACGGCTACGCCGAGAAGCTGCAAGCCCTGGCCCAAGCGGAACCCAACTGAGGTCGACGCGGCGCCCAGTCAGAAGCCCCTGCGGCACTCGTGGGCTGAAAACCACGCACGGGACGTGGTCGCTGGGGTAGGAGTGTGCGTCGTGGAGCCGGGCGCGCGTGTGGTGTCGGGATCGCGGCGGTCCCGCCGTCGGCGGAAACGACGATGAGCCGGACGGCGGCGGGGGCGGTGTAGACGCCGGTCCGCTTCCGAGTGTCAACGTTCCACACCTCCACGCGGCTGCCGCCGGGGGCGAGGAGCGTCCGTCTGGTGCCGTCCATGTCCGCGGCCGTCATATTGAAGTCGGTGAGGGGGTCGGCGCGCGTTCCGACCGTGCCTCCCGCCGGTGGCCGTGCCGGTCGGGCCGCAGGGGCCGGTCACGTCCGCCAGTGGCCGACCAGCTCGGCGTAGAGGGGGCTGAGCCCCAGCAGCGTGCTGTGCGTTCCGACGACCGGGCCCGCGGCGTCCAGCAGCAGGACCCGGTGGGCCCGCTGCGCGGAGCTGATCCGGTGGGCGATGACGATGAGCGTCCCGCCGCGGGCCGCCAGGGCCTCCTCGGCGCGGGCCTCGGCCGCGGGATGGAGGTGGGAGGTCGCCTCGTCGAGGACGACGACCGGCGCGGCGGACAGGTGGGCGCGGGCGAGGGTGATGAGCTGGCGCTCCCCCTGCGAGAGCGTTCCGCCGCCGGGCGGGACGTCGGCGTCGTAGCCGCCGAGCCGGCGCAGCGTCTCCTCCAGGCCGACCGCGGCGACGGCCTCGTCGAGCTGCGCGGTGGTGGCGCGCGGGCGCAGGTAGGCGAGGTTCTCCCGCACGGTTCCGGCGAAGACGTAGCTCTCCTGCGGGAGGAGCGCCACGGTGTCCCGGAGCCGTGCCGGGTCCAGGTCGGGCAGCGGCACCTCGCCGAGCGTGACCGTGCCCCGCTGGGGACGGACGAGGCCCGCGAGGACGTTCGCGAGCGTCGACTTGCCGGTGCCGCTCGGGCCGACGACGGCGAGGTGGGTCCCCTCGGGGATGTGCAGGCTCAGGTCGGTGAGGACGGGGGCGGCCCGCGGCGAGTACGCGAACGTGACGCGGTCGAGTTCGAGGTCGGCCGAGGCCGGGACGGGCGAGGAACGCGAACGGGGCGTCTCGGCGGGGCCCGTCGCGATCTCGGCGAGCCGGCCGAGGATCACGGCGAGGCTGAGCAGGAGGGTGCCGCCCGCGTCGACCAGCAGGACGATCCCGGGTTGCAGCCCGGTGATGAGGTATCCGGCGGCGCCCGCCACCTCTCCGGTCGTGAGCCGTCCGCTCTCGATGAGGGCGGGCGACAGCGCCAGCAGCGCCAGGAGGGGCAGGTGCACCCCGAGCGCCAGCACCGGGAGCCGGACGAGGCGGGAGCGGGCGAACGCGCGCAGCGCCGCGGCCTGCGCGTCGATGGACGCGGCCACCGTGCGGGCCGCCCGGTCCTCGGCGGCGCACGCGACGACGTCGCGCACGCCCTCGACGACGGCGGCGCCGGTCTCGCCGATGCGTTCGGCGTGCCGGACGACCGCCCGGTACCGGCGGACCTGGACGCCCAGGAACGCGGCGAACACGCTCAGGGCGAGGGCGACCGACAGGGCGATGGCGAGGGCGAGCGGCGGGGAGAGCAGCGCGAGGCCGATCAGGGCGGCGATCCCGGCGGTGAGCAGTTGCCGGACGTTGCGCAACGCGGTGCCGAGCAGCGCCCGGACGGCCTCGGCCTGCTCGGTGACCTGCGACACGCCCGCGCCCGCGTCCGTCCGGCGCAGGGACGCGGTGACGACGTCGGCGACGAGGGAGTCGCGGAGCGGTTCGACGGTCGCGGCGAGCTGGGGGTAGACGCGCCGGGTCGCCTCGGCGCCGCACAGGTACAGCAGCGCGAGGGCCGCGAGCCAGGCCAGGCCGACGCCGGGACGACCGGCGAGGAACCCGTGGTCGAGGGACCGGGCGAGCAGGAGGCCGCCGGCGAGCACCGGCACGCCCTCGAGGACGGACCAGGCGGCGAGCCGGCGCAGCGCCGGCCCCCGCCCGCGCAGGTGGCGGCGCAGCAACCGCGCCGCGGGCGGGACCCTCATGCGCCGCTCCCGGGGGCGGCGAACACGGCCCGGTACTCGGGGTCGGGCCACAGTTCGGCGTGGGGGGCGAGCGCGCGGATCCGGCCGCCGTCGAGCCAGGCGACCAGGTCGGCGCGGGCCGCGGTGGCGGGGCGGCGCGCGACCACCAGGCTGGTGCGCCGGGCCAGCATCCGCCGGAGCGCCTGGGTCACCCTCAGCTCCGTCGCGGTGTCGAGGCTGCTGGTGGCGTCGTCGAGGACGAGGACCCGGGCGTCGGTCAGCGCCGCCCGGGCGAGCCCGAGCCGCTGCAGCTCGCCGCCCGACAGCGGCGCCCGGTGGAGCGGTGTGTCGTATCCGTCCGGCAGCGCCCGGACGAACTCGTCGGCGGCGGCCGTCCGGGCGGCGCGGCGCACCTCGGCGCGGGTGGCCTCGGGCCGGGCGTAGGCGATCAGGTCGTGGACGGTCGCGCCGAGCAGCGCGGGGCGCTCGAAGGCGTAGGCGACGGCGCGGCGCAGCTCGGGCGGCGCGACGGCGGTGACCGGGACGCCGTCGAGCTCGACGCGGCCCTCCTGCGGGTCGAGGAGCCGCCCGACCAGCGACACCAGCACGGACTTGCCCGTCCCGGACGCGCCCACGACGGCGACGCCGGTCCCGGCCGGGACCGTCAGGTCGAGCCGGTCGAGGATGGTGCGGTCCCCGATCCGGACGGTCACGTCCCGCATGTCGAGCCGTCCGGGGCCGTCGGGCAGCGCGACCGGACGCGCCGGCGGCGCGACGGCCGGGGCGGTGTCGAGCACCTCCTGGACCCGTCCGGCGCCGATCTCGCAGTTCAGCAGGGCGACGAAGGTGTCGAACAGCGCGGCGGCGCCGACCGCCATGGCGGTGTAGGACGCGGCGGCGACGAGCTGGCCGGGGGTGATGTCGCCGGTGCCGAGCCGCAGCCCGGCGACGGCGACGACCACGACCTGCAGCAGCGGCGCCAGCAGCGACAGCCGCCAGCTCACCCGGCCCTGCACGGCCCAGGTGCGGCGCCCGGCTTCGCGCAGCGCCGGGAGCGGCCGCAGGATCCGGTCGGCCTCGCGCGCCGCGGTGCCGGCGGCGCGGATCGTCCGTATCCCCTGGTGGGCGTCCAGCAGCCGGGTCGCGACGGCGGCCTGGTGGCGCTGGTAGTCCGCGAACGGCGCGCTCGCGCGGGCGACGAAGACGCGCAGCGCCACGACGGCGGGCGGCACGCCCAGCGCGAACGCCAGCGCGAGCGTCCAGTCGATGAGGGCCAGCGCGACCACGGCGCCCGCGGTCGTCGCCAGCGTCGCCGCCGCCGCCACCAGCTGGACGGGGAACGCGGCGGGGCCGCTCGCGCTCTCGGTGAGCCGGGCGAGCACGTCCCCGGTGGGGAAGCGCCGGCGGCCGGGCACCCCGAGTTCGAGGACCCGGCCGACCAGGCGGTGCCGGAGCCACGCGGTGATGTGGCTGCCGCAGTAGGCGCCCGCCAGGTCCTCCCCGGCGTCGGCGAGCGCGGCGACGGTGAGGACGACCGCCAGCCAGGTCAGGGGCGCGGCCGGCGGGTCACCGGTGTGGACGGCGTCGACGGCGCGGCCCAGCATGACCGGCGTCGCCAGCGTCGCCAGGACGCGCAGCAGCGTGCACAGCGCCAGCAGGCCCATCGACGCGCGGGTGCGGCGGGCCGCCGCGCGCAGCAGCCGCCTGCCCGCGGCGCGCTGCGCGGCGGGGGCGGGGTGCGGTTCGGTGGCGGGCGCGGCCTCGTCGCCGGTGGCGGGATCGGTCGGGACCACGCGGGTCGGCTCCCTTCCCTCCCGGCGGGCGTTGGCTACAGTGAGAAGTGGGTCCGGTCACGGATCGGCCGGGTTCTCCGGCCGATCCGTGACCGGTGTCTACGGGCCGGGGTCAAAAGTCATGTCCGGACCGTGTCCGGGTGCTCGGCGTCACGCGCAGGAGACGCCGACGCACACGGTGTTGAGCAGCGTCAGCAGGCCGGTGCACGCGCACGTGCCGCCGAGCTGGATGCCGTCGATCTCGATCGGGTCGGTCTCGGGCAGGTCCTGCAGCTCCGCCACCAGGTCACCGTCGAAGATGTCCATCTGTTTCACCTCCTCTCCTCGTCGATGCCAAGGTCCGCCCCGCCTCGAGGCAGAAGCGGACCACAGCCGTCCGGAGGTCCGAGGGCCATGCCTGGACGACCGTGGTGTGGTCGCCGTCGACTTCGAGGTAGGCGAAGTCGGGCCCTTCGGTCCTGCCGAGTTCGAGGAGGCGCCTGCGCAGCGCCCGTGACTGCCCGACCGGGACGACCTCGTCCCGGGTGCCGTGCGCCACGAGGAGCGGCGCGGTGAGCGCGCCGCACAGGGCGAGGACGTCGCGCGGCGCGTCCGCTCCGGTGCCGTCGAGCCGGTGCAGCCGCGCCACCCGGTCCCGGACCGGGGCGGCGGCGTCGCGGTACAGGCTCGCGGCGGACGTGAACGGGGCCAGCGCGGCGCACGCCGCCCACAGCTCCGGCGCGCGGCAGGCCGCCAGCAGCGCCAGCCAGGCGCCGTAGCTGACGCCGAGCAGGATCGGTTCCCCCGCTCCGACGCCGGACCGCCGGCGGCGGTCGGCGATGCCGCGGCCCAGATGGACGACGTCGTCGAGGTCGGGCCCGCCCCAGTCGCCGACGACCGCGCGCAGATGGCGCTCGCCGTAGCCGGTGCTGCCCCGGTGGTTGGGGGCGACGACGGCGATGCCCGCGGCGGCGAGATGCTGGAAGAGCGGGTCGAACTCCAGCCGCCACGCCGACAGCGGGCCGCCGTGCAGCGCGAGGACCACCCGGTCGCTCTCGTGCCAGCGGGGACCGCCGTACACGATCGCCTCGACGGGCCCGGCCGGGCCCGGCAGCTCGACGAGGTCGGCGCCGGCCCAGCCCGCCGCGTTCTCGGACGGCCGGCGGGCGAACGTCCAGCCGGTGCGGTGCGCCGTCGCGAGCGTCGGCGGCCGGTGCGGCGCCGAGCAGCGCAGGTGGATGCGCCCGCCGCTCCACGAGGCGGGCGGCGACAGGACGCCGGGCGGCCCGCTCACCGGTTCGACGCGGCCGTCCGCCGGGGTGTGGATCAGGAGGCGGGACGTGGCGCCGGCGTCCTCGCAGACCAGCAGGCGGCCGCCGTCGTCGAACGCCAGCGGGGTACGGGCGCGGCCGGGCCGGTTGAGGGTTTCGGGGAACCGCACGCGGCGGTCGCCGGGCGTCCACAGCCCGATCCCGGAGGCGCCGTCCCCGGGGCCGCTGGTCGTCACGGCGAGGCGCGCCGAGCGCCGGTCGCGGGCGACGATGCGGTCGGTCGTCGAGCTGGAAACCCTCCAGATACGGCGCCAGGCGCGCTCCCGCAGGTCCACGACGATCCCGTCCGGCCGGTGCCCGGCACCGGAGTGGTCGAGCGCCAGCGTGCGGCCGTCGTCGAGCCAGACGCCGCCCGACAGCACGCCGGGGATCCGCAGCACCGGTTCCGGCGGACCGGCGGAGTCCGGCAGGACCCAGATGCGGGAGTGCCGCTCGTCCTCCACCGCCACGAGGACCAGGGGCTGCGGCCGTCCCGGACCGGCCAGCGGGTACCCGGCGAGCATCGGCGCGATCCGCCACGACCGGACGGCCGCCCCGCCGCCGGGCCGCAGCGCGACCACCGTGCCGTGGCCCGCGGGCGTCCCGCCGGCGCCGACCGCGGGCCGCGCGACCAGGACGCGGCCGTCGTCCAGCGGCACCGGACGGCTGAACCGGTCGACGGGCTCGCCGCCCGCGTCGACCGTCCGGCCGGACGGCGCGGGACCCGCGAGCGACCACCGCTCCAGCGTCACGCGGTCCTGGACGGTCCTCAGGCAGGCGGCCCACCGGCCGTCGTCCGAGAACGCGAAGCCGAACCGGGACGGGATGGCGGGGAGGGCGGGCACGGCCGTCATGACGCCCCTCCCACGGCGGTCGCGGCGGCGGCCTCGACCGTCCAGAGGCGCGGCGAGCCGTACCGCAGGCGCAGCAGGAACCCGAGCATCCCGCTCATGCCGTCGCCCCAGGTCGCCGAGACCTCGCCCTGCTCGTCGGGGAGGACGAGACGGCCGTCGCGGTGCGCCCGCGCGGCGACGATCGTCCGGCCGAGCCGCCATGCCGCCGCCCGGTGCCGGTCGTCGCCGGTCAGCTCGGCCATGTCGAGCAGGAAGTCGCCGTTGCCCGCCAGCCCGTGGCACTGCCCCAGCACCGCGCGCCACGCGTGGCCCGTCACGGCCCGGGCGGAGAGTTCGGCGGCTTCGAGGAACCGCGCGTCGCCGGTGGCCGCGCCGAGCCGGACCAGGAAGCTCCCGATGCCCGACGCGCCATGGCACCAGTACGGGGCGGTCGGCGCGTCGCCGGCCCCGGCACCCCACATCGCCGTGCCCCGCTCGACGACCGCCGCGTCCAGCAGCGCGTCCCCGACTCGGACCGCGAACGCCCTGCAGTCGTCGCGTCCGGTCGCCTCCGCGCAGGCGAGCAGGAAGTAACCGACGCCCGCGACGCCGTGCGCGAACCCGTGGTAGGAGCGGCCCGCCAGTTTGGAGTCGACGTCGGCCGGGGTGCTCCAGACGAGCCCGCCTTCGCGCTCCTCGACCGTCCCGAGCAGCGCGTCGGCCGCGGCCTCCGCGCGCTCGGCGAACGCCGCGAGCCCGGTGCGGGCCCACAGGTGCAGGGCGGTCAGGCCGAGACCGGCCGTCCCGTGGGTCACGTCGGGGCTGGCGACCGCGGCCGGCAGCGTGCCGGCCAGGGCGACGGCGTCCTCGACCAGGCGCTCGTCGCCGGTCTCCAGCCCCGCGTCCAGCAGCGACCAGGCCACGCCGGCCGAGCCGAAGTACAGGCCGGGCGGCCGGTTCGTCCCGTCCGCCATCCGCGCGCGGACCCAGCGGGACGCCGCGGCGATCGCCTCCGGGAGGCGCGGATCGCCGGTGAGCCGCGAACAGCGCACCAGGGCGCCGAGGCAGCCGGCGGCGCCCTGCTGCAGGGTGCACGGATCCGGTGCGCCGTGGACGCAGGACACCGGCCACAGGGCGTTCGCCGCGTCCGGGTCCATGGACGCGAGCAGCTCGTCGGTGATCCCTTCGATGGCCCGCTCGACCGTCTCCCGCAGCCACGGACTCTCGGCGTCGACGGGGCCCCGCGCCCCGCGCGCGTTCGGGGCCGCGAGCGCGTCGCGCGCCCGGTCCGTCGTCCAGCGGCGGCCGGGATCGTCGGCCATCAGCCCGAGCACCATCGCCCTCAGATGCTCGGGGAACTCCAGGCCCTGGGTCCGAGCCGTCAGCCACTCGTCGAGCCGGTCCGCGGGCGGCCTGCTCGGCGGGTGCTCGTCCAGGAGGTAGGGCGGGCTGCCGGTGAACAGGTAGCAGAGCGTCGCGCCGAGGCTGTAGTGGTCGGCCGACGCGTGCGGGGGCGCGCCCCCGAGCTGCTCGGGCGCCCCGAAAGCCGGAGTCCCCGAGCGCAGCGGGCCGTCCTCCCCGTCGGCCACCGCGAGTTCGAGGTCGATGAGCACGGGGGTGCCGTCCGGGCGCACCATGATGTTGTTCGGGTTGAAGTCGCGGACGATGAGGCCGGCGGCGTGCGCGTCGCTCATCAGCTCGACGAGGCGCCGCGCCATCTCCGTGGCCGTCCCGAGATGGTCGCCCCAGCCGGCCTCGACGATGCGCTCGGCCGCCCACTCCCGGAGCGGGCCGCCCTGGACCAGCTCCTGGGCGAGGAACAGGTGCCCGCCCTGCGGGAACAGTTCGACGAGGCGCGGCGCGAGCCCGCGGCCGCCCAGGCGCTCCAGGGCCCGGGCCTCCGCCCGCAGCCGGTCCCGGGTGTCGCGGCCCTCCAGGTCCGCGGCGACGTGGGGGCGCGCCTCCTTGATCACGACCGGGTCTCCGGTGCGGCGGTCCACCGCACGATAAACGCCGCCCTTATTGGAATGACGGATCGCCTCCCGCACCGCGAACCGTTCCCCGAGCACTATTTCACCGGAGTCACGTGTCCGGCGGGTGCTTTGCGGGCCGTTGTCCGGGAAGGGAGATGTCACCCAGGAGGGAGGCGTGTACCTGCCGGCGCGCCGGTCTTCGACCGGCTTCCCGTCGGGGTCGATGATCGTCCACGTATAGAAGCCGTCATTGGTGAGCCGCCGCTCCTCGACGAACGCCCCGTAACGATAGTGAACGAGACTGCCCGGCGCGTACGGTCGATCGGAAAGGACGCGCGGTCCCGGCAGTCCCTTCGTCGCTTCGTGCAGTTCGCGCGCGAGCCGAACGGCTTCCGCGTCGCTCTCGGGGTACACCGTGATGAACTTCCCCGAATGGCCGCGCGAGGTGTTGCGCGCGTTCAACGCGGCGACGAAGTCGACGCTCGCGGCGAACTTGAAGGCCGAACCGGCTTCCAGCAGCACCCGCGACGCCCGCTCGAGGACCTCCTCCGCGGACGCCGGCGTGGCCGAGACGTGCAGCTTCCAGCCCTGCTGGCGCCGCGGGGCGCCTTCCGGGACGACCGAGCACCAGATCCCGGAGCGTCCGACCCGCCACCGTCCGGGTGCGGCCGGCAGGGCCCGCGTGAGGACGTCGACGAGAGAAGCCTCTCCAGCGTCCGCGGCCGCAACGGCCGTGAAGACACTGAATTTGAAATCGACCATGAATGATCTCCGCCGCCCACATCGTCCGGTGAATCATCCGGAAGGATCGAGATCGTTTCGATCCGTCCGGCTTACCGTGAGACAGCACAATGCAACCACGGGCTTCGTCGCGGATCCAGGGGTCATTTGGCTCCACCTTGTCCACATGAGGACCGGTATCCACCTTGACTCGACTTCGATCTTGACTTAGAAGTAATGATCACTTGGCTGCAATGGTGCATCTTGCCCAGTTTGTCCATATTTGCCTGGCCGACAGTGGTCAATTTGATCACTCCCGAACAAAGTCGTCACCTGTCAGAGAAAAATGCGTACCTTTTTCGCATTTATGCAAGGAACTGTGGGCGCGGGGGCGATGAGCGCAGGTCGCGCGGCCGTCCGCCCGGAGCCGAGCACCGGCCCGCGCGAGCGCCGGGCCGTGCCCCGTGGACGCCGAGAGGCGGCGCGGTCTCCTTGACGGGAGGCCTTACCTGCGCGCGAGCCCGGCGTTGTTCGCCGCGTTCTTGTCCGACCTGGTGGTCGTGATGTCGTCCCAGCGTGGACGGACCGACGAACTTCGCCTGCCAACCGGTTCGTCAGCGGATGATCTTGAGGCGATCTCCGGCACACGGACGATGTGGCATCGTGGCGAAGCCGAACGGTGATCTCGAGCGTATGGGCTAGTCGACGTTGGGCGTGGCCCGGTCGATGATCGGAGCGAGGTCCAACCCCGGGGGGAGGGTGCCGAAGGCGGTGCCCCGGTCGCCGGCGAGGCGGGACGCGCAGAAGGCGTCGGCCACGGCCGGGTGACCGTGTCTGACCAGCAAGGACGCCTGGAAGACGAGCGCCAGGCGCTCGGCGACGTGGCGGGCGCGGAACTCTAGGGTCGCGGTGTCGGCGAAGCCGTCCTTGGCCTCTTTGACGGCGGCGTCGAGGCGCGGGTCGGCCCCGGCGGCGAGGTCGACTTCGTCGAAGAACGCCTCCAGGGTATGCGGCTCGCGCAGCACGGCACGGAGGAGGTCGAGCGCCGCGACGTTGCCGGAGCCCTCCCAGATGCCGTTCAGCGGGGACTCGCGGAACAGCCGGGGCATACCGGACTCCTCCACATAGCCGTTGCCGCCGAGGCACTCCAGGGACTCGGCGGCGTGCGCGGGCCAGCGCTTGCACACCCAGTACTTGCCGACCGCCAGGCCGAGCCGCTTGACGGCCGCCTCGCCCTCGTCGCCGCGCACCGACCGGTCGGTGGCCCCGGCGAGCCGCAGCATCAGGGTCGTGGCGGCCTCGGACTCGATCGCGAGGTCGGCCAGGACGTTGCGCATCAGCGGCTGGTCGATCAGGTCGCGGCCGAACGCGGCGCGGTGCGCGGCGTGGTGCGCGGCCGCCGTCACCCCGTGCCGCATCCCGGCCGCCGCGCCGATCACGCAGTCCAGCCGGGTCATGTTCACCATCTCGATGATGGTGCGGACCCCGCGCCCCTCGTCCCCGACACGCCACGCGGCCGCGTCGTCGTACTCGATCTCCGCGGACGCGTTGGACCGGTTGCCGAGCTTGTCCTTGAGCCGCATCAGCCGCAGCGGGTTCCGCGTCCCGTCCGGCAGGACGCGCGGCACCAGGAAGCACGTCAGGCCGCCGGGGGCCTGCGCGAGCGTGAGGAACACGTCGCACATCGGCGCGCTCGTGAACCACTTGTGCCCGACGAGACGGTACGAGCCGTCGGCCTGCGGCGTCGCGCGGGTGGTGTTGGCGCGGACGTCCGAACCGCCCTGCTTCTCGGTCATCGACATGCCGGCGAGCAGCGCGCGCTTGGTCAGCGGGGCGCGCAGGCCGTAGTCGTACTCCGGCTTCGCGAGCAGCGGCTCGTACCGTGCGGCCAGCTCCGGTTCCCGCCGCAGCGCCGGGACGGCCGCGTACGTCATCGAGATCGGGCACCCGTGGCCCGCGTCGACCCGCCACACGTAGAACTTCGCGGCCCGCGCGACGTGCGCGCCCGCGCGCTCGTCCGTCCAGGCGGACCCGTGCAGGCCGTGCGTGACGGCCACCTTCATCAGCTCGTGCCAGGCCGGGTGGTACTCGACCTCGTCGATGCGGTGCCCGTACCGGTCGTGGGTGCGCAGCACGGGCGGGTGCTCGTTCGCGAGCCGGCCCTGCTCCTGCGCCTCCGCGGTCCCCGCCAGCCGGCCCAGCCCGCGCACCTCGCCGACCGCCCAGCCGGCGCCCTCGCGCGCCAGGCCGTCCAGCAGCGCGGCCTCGTCGGCGACGTCGTGCCCCGCGAGCGGCGGCACCTGGTTGAAAACCTCGTGGGTCACGGCACGGCTCCCTGCCTGCGGGCAACGTTCCAGGCCACCCTACCGAACAGTGTTCGGCGGAGTAGATGATCATGTCAGCGGAGGCCGTGCGGGGGCATCCTCCTGAAGTGGTGGGGCATCTCGTCCGCGCGGCGGATTGTACGAAAGCCCGGGGGGCATACCTTCGGAACCATGAGTCAGTCCACCCCGCAGCCGGGATCGCCGTCCCCCGGCGGCCCGAAGGATCCGGTGCCCGCCCCGCGCCCCGACCGTCCCGCGACCCCCGGCGTCCGCGCGTCCGACGCCGAGCGGGAGACGGTGGTCGAGCGGTTGCGGGTCGCCTCCGTCGAGGGTCGGCTGACGTTCGAGGAGCTCACCGAGCGCACCGAGGCCGCGTACGCGGCCGTGTCCCGCGACGACCTCGAGAGCATCACCGCCGACCTGCCGGGCATGGGCGCCCCCGGCGCGGAGCCCGCCCCGCTCCAGGTCAAGCGCCGGTTCAGCGCGATCATGGGGGACTGCCGGGAGCGCATCGTCGGCCGCATCGACGAGCCGCTGGAGGCCGTGTCGGTCATGGGCGACGTCGAGCTCGACCTGCGCGGCGCGCAGGTGCCCACCGGGGAGGTCCGCGTGCAGGCCACCGCCGTCATGGGCGACGTGAAGATCATCGTGCCGGACGGGATCGCCGTCGAGCTGGACGGCTACGCGTTCCTCGGCGATCGCCGGGTGGCGGTCCGCGAGTCCGGCGGCGGCGCCCGCGTCCCGGTCGTCCGCGTCACCGCCCGCGCCGTCATGGGCGACGTCAAGATCGTCGACGACGAGCACCACGCCCCCGTCCGGCGCGCCCTCGCGGCCTGGTGGCGCGACCGCAGATCCTGACGGCTCAGCCGTCCCGGCGGGACGTCGCGGCGAGCGACCCGAGGAGCGCGAGGGCCTCGGCGCTCGCCGACCCCGGCTCCGCGTGGTACACGACCAGCTCCTGCCCCGGGCTCGACCGGACGTCGAACGTCTGCATCGTCAGCGTCACCGGGCCGACGTCGCGGTGCGCGAAACGCTTGCGCTCCAGCGACTTCCCCCGCGCGTCGTGCCGCGCCCACAGGTCCGCGAACTCCGGGCTCGCGTCGAGCAGCTCGGCCAGCACGCGCCGCACCCGCGGGTCGTCCGGGGCCCGGCCGTGCGCGAGCCGGAAACCGGCCACCGAGTTCCGCGCCACGTCGCGCCAGTCCCGGTAGAACTCCCGCGCCGCCGGGTCGGTGAACACGACGTGCATGAGGTTGCGCGAATGCGCCCAGTCGTGGAAGAGCGCGTCCGCGATCGCGTTCGAGGCGAGCACGTCGTAGGCGCGGTTGTAGACGATCGCGGGGTTGCTCGGCCACGCGCTCATCAGCTGCAGCAGGCCCGGGTCGACGCGGGCCGGGACGGCGGCGCCCCGGTCGTGCGGGGCGAGCCCGGCCAGCCGGAACAGGTGCAGCCGGCCGTCCCCGTCCAGCCGCAGCGCGTCCGCGAGGGCGTCGGCGACCTGCGGGGACGGCGTCCGCTCGCGGCCCTGCTCCAGCCGGACGTAGTAGTCGGCGCTGACCCCCGCCAGCATCGCGACCTCCTCCCGCCGCAGCCCCGGAACCCGCCGGTGCCCCGTGCTCGGCAGGCCGACGTCGTCCGGTGCGACCCGCGCCCGCCGTGCGGTGAGGTAGGCGCCGAGCTCGGTACGTGACATGCCCTCCAGCCTAGGCCGCCGCCCGCCGGTCTTCCTGGGTGCGCCGTACCCAGGAAGAGCCCGCACTGCCGCCGGGCGCCCGGCGCGGGCAGGGTCGGGACCATGCCGAACGACAAAAAGATCATTCTCGTGACCGGGGCCAGCAGCGGGATCGGCGCGGCTGTCGCCGCCCGTCTCGTCCGCGAGGGACACCGGGTCGTCGCGGGCGCCCGGCGCACCGACCGGCTGGACGCCCTCGCCGGGCGCACCGCGAAGGAGCCCGGGAGCCTGCATCCGGTCCGCCTCGACGTGACCGACCGCGGCGACGTCGAGGCGTTCGTCCGGACGGCCTGCGACCGCTTCGGCCGCGTCGACGCCATGGTCGCGAACGCCGGGATCATGCCGCTGTCGCGCCTCGACGCGCTGCTCGTCGACGAATGGGACCGGATGATCGACGTGAACGTCCGCGGGCTGCTGTACTCGATCGCCGCGGCGCTGCCCCGCTTCACCGCGCAGGATTCCGGCCACTTCGTCACGATCGCGAGCATCGGCGCCCGCGAGGTGACCCCCACCGCCGCCGTCTACTGCGGCACCAAGTACGCCGCCCGGGCCATCACCGAGGGCCTCCGCCAGGAGTCCGCCCCCTCCATCCGGGTCACGACCGTGTCCCCGGGGGTCGTCGCGTCCGAACTCGCCGACTCCATCACCGACCCGGGCGCCGCCGCGGCGATGCGCGACTACCGCGCGAACGCGATCGACCCGGACGCCATCGCGGGCGCCGTCTCCTACGCCCTCGCGCAACCGGCGGACGTCGACGTCAACGAGATCGTCGTCCGCCCGGCCGCCCAACGCTGACCACCCGCGCCGCGCCCGGGCGTCCGCCCGTAGGACGGCCGGGGCGGTGCGGCGCCTAGGGCGCGACTACCTCGAACCGGCCGGTACCGGGCGAAGACGGCCGCGAGGCGGCCGTCTCCGCGGCGGCTGCCGCGCCTCCCCGCGCCGCCGGAACCCGCACGGCCGTCGGGGACGGCCGCCCGGGGACGCGGCGTTCGCGGGGCCTCTCGGGATGTGGCGGGCCGCAGGCGTGGCCGCCCCGGGGCGGCCGCCCGAAGAGCGGGGCGGGCGGTCAGCGGGTGTCGTCGTGGCGCTCGGCTTCGGTGACGCCGCGCTCGTCCGCCGGGAGGGTGTCGGGGTGCTCCCGCTGCACGTCGGGCGTGCCGGTGCCGCTGATCTCGGTGCCGCCGCCGTTCGTCTCGGCCTCCTCGCCGTCCGGGACGCGGTGCGGGACGGGCGTGCCCGGGCGCGTCCGGCCCCGTGCGTCCGACCCCTGGTTCACGGGCGCGAACGCGCGGTCGTGCGTCTCGCGAGGCTCGTGTCCCGACTCTTCGGAAGATTCGCGTTCGTCCATGAACACGCGCATACCCGTCGTTCCGTCCATCGAACGCGCCGTGCCGCCCGCCGTGCCGCCCGCCGTGCCGCCCGCCGGGCCCGAGCCGCCTCCCGCGCCCGGGTGTCGCGGCCGCCCCTCAGGCGTCGAAGGCGGCGGGGGCGGTCAGCAGGAACGAGACGTCCGCGCCCGCGGGGAGCTCGCGCGGGGGCTCGGCGCGGCGGAACAACCGCGCGTCGAGGGGGCCGCCGAGCGTCGCGGCGTCGTCCGACACGCGCAGCCAGGTGCCCTCGCGCAGGCCGAGGACGGGCACGTCGTTGCACTCGAGGAACTCCGCCAGCCGCTGCTCGCGCGTCTCGCCCATGTGCGTGTCGCCGGGCCGCGGATCGATGTAGTGCGGGTTGATCTGGAAGGGGACGAAGCCGAGGGCGTCGAAGCTCGGGGGCTGCACGATCGGCATGTCGTTCGTGGTCCGCAGCGTCGGGCAGGCCATGTTCGTCCCCGCGCTCGCCCCCATGTAGCGGAGGCCGCCGCGGACGGCGTCGCGCAGTTCGTCGCGCAGGCCGGTCCGGTACAGGTCGCGGAGCAGGCGGAACGAGTTGCCGCCGCCGACGAACACCGCGTCGGCGCCGTCCAGCCCGGACGCGTGCACCCCGCGGACGGTGATCCCGCGGGGTTCGAGGGCCTCGCGGACGACGCGGGTGTAGGCGTCGTGGTCGGCGAGCGCGTACGGGACGAACGCGAGCGCGGCGCCCGCGCCGACGAACGCGGTGACCGTGTCGAGCGCGTGCTCCAGGTAGGCGCGGCCGTGGTTCGTCGAGTTCGACAGCAGCAGAAGTTCCACAGTGCTCCTTTCAGTGGCGGCGGGCGCCGGTCAGCAGCCGCTCCACCTGTTCGGCGGCGCGGCGGAGGCGGGGGAGGCGGTCGGCCGGCGCCTCGAAGCGGTCCTCGTGACCGCCGAGGCTGAGGCTCCCGTACGGCTCCCCGTGCAGGTGGACGGGGACGGCGAGGGTCGCGACGTGGGCGTCGTACTCGCCGATCGTGAACGCGTACCCGAGTTCGCGGACGCGGTGGAAGCGGCGTTCGAGCGCGTCCGGGTCGGTGAGGGTGCGCTCGGTGAAGCGGGCCATCGGACGGTCGCGGAACAGCCGGCGCCGCCGGTCCTCGGGGACGAACGCGAAGTACGCCTGGGCGGTCGCGCCCGCGTGCGCCGGGTACAGCTCGCCGACCAGCGGGTAGTAGCGGAGCGGTCCCTCCTCCCCGTCGACCGCCGCGACACACCGGATGTGGAAGCCGTCCGGGACCGACAGCAGCGCGGTGTCGCCGGTCAGGGCGGACAGGTCCGCGAGGATCGGGGTGACCAGCATGCGGAGCGAGCCCGAACGCTCCCACGTCCGGCCGAGGTGCAGGGCGGCGGGGCCGATGCGGTAGCGGCGCGTGTCGGGGTCGGCCGCGAGGAAGCCGCGGTGCGCGAGCGTCGCGAGCACCCGCTGGGCGACGGACTTGTCCCACCCGAACTCCTCGGCCACCTCGGTGACGCCCCAGTCGGTGCGGTGCCGGTCGAAGCCCAGGAGGACGAGCAGCGCGCGGTCGGCCGTCTGCAGGAGGCCGCGCGGGGTGTCGCGGTCGGCGGCGAAGCCCGAACCCATGCCTGCTCCCCTCGGCGGGACCGTGTTGCGAATAGCGGGACAAAGTTGCTTATTACGATAACAGCGCTGCAACCTGGGGAAACACGCTCCTCGCCCGCAAGGAAGGCCCATGCTCAAGCACGTCCTCGCCGTGATCGACCTGCTCGACGACCCGGCCGCGTCCGGCCGCTCCCTCGCCCAGTTCCTCGACCGCGCCGCGGGCCCGGCGGGCTCCGGCGCCGAGGTCGTCACCGTCGCCGGCGACAAGGGCACCACCGACTTCGTGCGCGTCCGCGTCCCGGGCCGCCGGGGCCGCTCGGCCGGCGGGGACGCCCCCACGCTCGGGATCGTCGGGCGGCTCGGCGGGGTCGGCGCCCGCCCGGAGGTCCTCGGGTTCACCTCCGACGGGGACGGCGCGGCGGCCGCGCTCGCGGCGGCGGCGAAGCTGCTCGAGATGCGTCTGCGCGGCGACGTCCCGGACGGCGACGTCGTCATCGCCACGCACGTCTGCCCGGACGCCCCCACGCAGCCGCACGATCCGGTCCCGTTCATGGACTCGCCGGTCGACATCGCCGTCATGAACGAGCACGAGGTGACGCCCGACATGGACGCCGTGCTGTCGATCGACACCACCAAGGGCAACACGATCATCAACCACCGGGGCCTGGCGCTGTCGCCCACCGTCAAGCAGGGCTACATCCTGCGGGTCAGCGACGGCCTCGCGAACCTGCTGTCGGTCGTCACCGGCGAACCGGCCGTCACGTACCCGATCACCACGCAGGACATCACCCCGTACGGCAACGGGGTCTACCACCTGAACTCGATCCTGCAGCCCGCGACCGCGACGGACGCGCCCGTCGTCGGCCTGGCCGTCACCGCCGCGTCCGCCGTGCCCGGCTGCGCGACCGGCGCGAGCCACGAGACCGACATCGCCGCGGCGGCGCGTTTCGCGGTCGAGGCGGCCAAGGCGTTCGGCGCGGGCGCGCTGACCTTCCACGACCAGGACGAGTACGAGGCGCTCGTCGCCCGGTACGGCTCGCTGGCGCACCTGCAGACCCTCGGCCGCACCGGCTGACGGGCGGGCCGGTCGGGCGGGCCGGTCGGACGGGCCGGTGGGGCGGGCCGGTCAGACGGCGGCGGCCTCGCGCGCGGCCAGCAGCGCCTCGTCGTACCGCCGGACGACCAGCTCGGCGACCTCGGGCGCCGCGCCCAGCGGCGGGGAGACGGCGTCGGCGCCGGCGGCCAGGGCCGCGTCGCGGACCTTGTCGGTGAAGTAGCCCGGCGCCAGGAAGTAGGACGCGACGACGACGCGCGGGACGCCCGACGCGCGCAGCGTCGTCACCGCCTCGGCGGG
>NZ_JBHTJA010000054.1:0-47037 GCF_042675525.1 Actinomadura sediminis | reverse complement strand
CCCGCAGCCGCAGCGTGCGGCGCAGGTCGGCGGCGGCCCGGTCGGCGAGCGTCCGGACGGCGCCGCGGTGCCGGGCGACGTCGGCGTCGGGCAGGTCGCGGGCGAACTCGGCGTCCAGCTCCCGCGCGTTGACGAGCGCCGCGTCGACGAGCCGGGCGAAGCCGGCGCGGTCCAGCCGGCGCAGCGCGGCCGAGCCGTCCGGGTCGGCGGGCGGCAGGTGCGGCCAGAAGCCCGGCGGGGGCATGACGGCGCCGTCCTCGGCGCCGTGCGGGAACCGCCGCCGCGCGACCGTGCGGCCGTCCGCGAGCAGCCGCAGGACGCCCCGGTCGAGCATCGCCTGCACCGGCTCGGCGGCGCCGGGGAACGTCACCGCGACGGACGCCGGGCTCTGCGGCCAGCGCAGCCGTTCGCCCTCCGGGACCTCGAGGAGGCCGCCGTCCACGATCCGGTACGTCTCCGGGCGCCCGTCGTGCAGCCGCGACAGGTAGGCGTCCGTGCCGTCGAACCACGGGAACGTCCCGGTAGGCAGGGGAACGGCACGTTCGTGCACGATCCCGCCGGGGCCGTGCACGACGATGCGCTCGCCGCCCAGCCCGAGCGTGAGCAGGTCCCCGTGCAGGACGGCCGTCACCGGGCCCGTCCCGGCGTTCGGGAACCGCAGCTCCTCCGGGAGGCCCGCGCGCAGCGCCCGCCACGCGGAGTCCACCGGGTCGGCGACCTCGACGCCGGCGAGCACCGCGGCGTCCGGCACCGCCTCGGCCAGCGGGACGAGGCGGAGCAGCGCCGGCTCCAGCCCGTCGAGGTCGGCGGCGCACTCGGCGCGCCACTCGGCGAACTGCTCGGCGAGCACCCGCCGGATCGGGCCGTGCTCCAGCATCGCGCGCACCACGGCCCGGTAGTCGATGTTGCCGTAGTGCCCGAGGCCGCGGACGTACGCGTCCAGCCTCCGGCGCTCCTCCGGGGAGTCCTCGATCTTCTCGGCGATCGCCGAGAAATCGGTGTCGCGCCGCCAGCGCGGCGCCTCGTCGTCGAACCTGCTCTTCGGCTTCACCGGGGTCAGCGGGTGCGCGGCGGCCCGGCCGACGACCGGGTCGGCGGCGGGGTCGAACCGGCGGCCGGGCGGCGGGAACAACCGGTCGCCCGCGGCGGGCGCCAGCCGCAGCATCTCGCCGGCCGGGAGCGGGCCCGCGTTCCGGAACCACTCGCGCGACAGCCGCCGCCCCGCGCCGGCCAGGCCGAGCAGCCGCAGCCAGTGCCGGCGGTGCGCGGCCCGCGCCTCCGGGTCGTCGTACAGGGCGGGGTCGGGACGTGCCGCGATCAGCTCGTCGAGCCGCTCGTCGTCCGCGGCGAGCCCGCGCAGCGCCCCGTCCAGCGCCTCCCACACCGGCAGCGGCGCGCGCGGCAGCAGCCCGCCCCGCAGCAGCCGCTCCGCGACGAACCGCTCCTCGGCCGCCGGGTCGGCCGCCGCGGCCCGCGCGACGGGCAGCAGGTCGGCCACGAAGTTCGGGTAGGGGACGGTGCCCGCGTCGAAGAACGCGCCCACCGCCTCGCGCGCCCACCGGTGCGCAGTCTCCCGCTCCGGATGGGTCGCGAGCCGCCGCAGGCGGTCGTGCAGGAGGCTCGCCGTGACCGCCCCGGACGGGACGAGCGCCACGAACGTCCGCTGCGCCCGGGCCGCGTCCGCGGGCAGGCCGAGGAGCCGCGCGTGCGCGTCCTCGACGTCGCGGGCCGTGCCGAGGAGGAACGCCGCCTCGTCCGGCAGCCCCGCCGCCGCGAAGGCGCCCGCGGCGTGCTCCAGGAACTCCGGCACCGCGCCCGCGGCGAGCGCCCCCGCCGCCCGCAGCACGTCGGCCCGCGCGCCCCGCGGATCCTCCGCGGCCCGCGCCACCGCCACGTCCAGACCTGGCCATGTCTCCGACATCCGCACCCTCCTGATCGTCGCGTTCCCCAGTGCGACGATCATCGCGGCCCGGCGGATCCCCCGGCGGAAAAACCGGTTGCCGGGCACGAGGGCCCGGTTGGTACCGTCGATCCCGTGCCACGCTTGTTCTTCCTCTGATCCCCTTCCGGACGGCCCGTCCCTCGCGCAGCGCGAGCCACGGGCGGTCTGACGCTGCCATCAGCCAGCTCGAAGGCGCACCGTCCACGTGCCGTCCGCACGTGCGCGCCTCCGTCCGGAGGAAGAATGAACACCCTCTCCATCACCCTGCCCGCGCGCGCCCGCGCCCAGCTCGTCGCCGAACAGGTCCGCGTCGCCCGCGGCGGGCGCACCGTCCTCGACGGCGTCACCATGACCGTCTCGCCCGGCGCGCGCTGGGGGATCGTCGGCGAGAACGGCCGCGGCAAGACGACCCTGCTGCACGTCCTCGCGGGCGTCCTCGCACCCGACGAGGGCGACGTCCAGCGCGTCGGCACGCTCGGGCTCGCCGAGCAGGCCATGCCCGCCGGGGACGGCGCCACGGTCGGCGACGCGATCGACGCCGAGCTCGCGGACGCCCGCGCGGCGCTGCGCGCCCTCGACGACGCGACCGCCGCGCTCACCGCGGGGCGGCCCGGCGCCGACGACGCCTACACCGCCGCGCTCGACGCGGCCGAGGCCCTCGGCGCCTGGGACGCCGACCGCCGCGTCGACCTCGCCCTGGAGCACCTCGGCGCCGTCACCGACCGGGCTCGCCCGCTCGCCGAACTGTCCGTGGGGCAGCGCTACCGGGTGCGGCTCGCGTGCCTCCTCGGCGCCGAGCACGACTTCCTGCTGCTGGACGAGCCGACGAACCACCTGGACGCGTCCGGGCTCGACTTCCTCACCGCGCGGCTGCGCGCCCACGCCGGGGGCCTCGCGGTGGTGAGCCACGACCGGGCGCTGCTGTCGGACGTCGCCACGACGATCCTCGACCTCGACCCGAGCCGCGACGGGCGGCCCGCCGTGTACGGCGGCGGGTTCGCCGGATACCGGGAGGGACGCGAGGCGGAGCTGCGGCGCTGGGAGGACGAGTACGACCGGCAGCGGGCCGAGCACGCGCGGCTCACCCGCGACCTGTCGGAGGCGCGGAACCGGCTCGTCACCGGATGGCGCCCCGACAAGGGGACGGGCAGGCACCAGCGGGCGACGCGGGCGCCCGCGCTCGTCCGGTCCGTGCACCGCCGCCGCGACGACCTGGAGAAGCACGCGGTGACGGCGCCGGTGCCGCCGCTGCGGTTCCGGATGCCGGACCTCCCGGCCCGTCCGGGCGCCCGGCTGCTGACCGCGACGGACGTCCGGGTGGCGGGGCGGCTGCACCGGGAGGCGTCGGTCGCGCTGGAGTCGGGCTCGCGGCTGGTCGTGACCGGCCCGAACGGCGCGGGCAAGTCGACGCTCCTGGCGGTGCTGGCCGGGGCCCTCGAACCGACGTCCGGTTCGGTGCGGCGCGCGCGCAAGGCGCGGGTGGCGCTGCTCGAGCAGGAGTCGCCGAGCGCGAGCGGCCGCCGCGCCCGCGACGTCTTCGCCGCGCACGTCGGGCGCCTGGTGAGCAGGGGCGTCCTCGCCGAGGGCGAGGCGGTGTCGCTGGGCGACCTCGGCCTGCTGCCGGCGGCGGACGCGGGCCGGCCGATGCGCGAGCTGTCGATGGGGCAGCGGCGCCGTCTCGACCTCGCGATGGCGCTGGCCGCGCGCCCGCACGTCCTGCTGCTGGACGAGCCGTCGAACCATCTGTCGATCGCCCTCGTGGACGAGCTCACCGAGGCGCTCGACGCGACCCCGGCCGCGGTCGTCCTCGCCACCCACGACCGGCAGTTGCGGAAGGACACCGCCCCCTGGCCGCGGCTAGAGCTGACCGGGCCGGAGGAGCGGGGGCCGGGCGCGTGAGGACCGCGTAAGGACTTCGTAAGGAGCGGACGCCCCAAGCAAGATCGTCCGCGCGGTTACATTCGGGGCGCCGGGGCGGGCGGGCCCGCCCGCCCCGGCGCATCGTCCCCCGATGTTGGGAGCACTTCCATGCGCACTGCCGTCCGGATGGCCCTGGGCGCCGCCCTGCCGCTTTCATTGCTCGCGGTCGCGCCGCCGGCGTCCGCGGAGGAGACGGTCTGCGGCACCGTCACCGACGACTGGACCGTCACCACGGTCGGCATCAACGCCGCCAACGGGATCAACGACGCAGGGCAGATCGCCGGGGAGCGGACGACCGACAGTTCGACGCGGAGCGGCGTCGCGGTCGTCTGGGACGAGGGCGAGGTCACCGAGCTCGGATACCTGTGGGGCGGCTGGCTGCGGGGCCGCGACAGCCGGGCGCACGACGTCGACGACCAGGGACGCGTCGTGGGCGTGAGTTCCCAGCTCGACGGCAACGTCCACGCGTTCCTGTGGGAGAACGGCTGGATGAAGGACCTCGGCGCCTGGGGCGCGCAGTCGTGGGCGCAGGCGGTGGGCGGCGGCCACGTCGGCGGTTACCAGGAGGACCCCGCCTACGAGGGGAACTACTTCCAGAAGTGGCACGCCTCGACGTGGACGGGCGGCACCCGTAGCGAGCTGCCGGTCACGCCCGGTTCCCAGGTCATCGACGTGAACGAGCGCGGCGACGCCGTCGGCGTGCACAAGCTCGTGGATTTCCCGATCACCGGCCCGCAGGAGGAGATCGCGCACACCGCGTTCGCGCGGATCGGCGGCACCGTGCACGACCTGGGCACGGTCGGCGGCAAGTGGTCCATCGCGAACGGCGTCAACGACGACGGCCTGGTCGTCGGCCAGTCCGCCACCGACGCCGGCGGGGTGTACCGGACCGGGTTCGCCTGGACGGCGGGGAAGGGGATGCGCGAGCTCCCCGATTACGGCGTCACCGGCACCGACGCCGCCGCGGTCAACAACGCCGGGGAGATCGCGGGCTGGTTCGCCTGCCCGTCCGGGCGCAGCGGGGTCGGCGTGTGGCCGAGCCCGACGAGCGCCCCGCTGTTCCTGCCGCGGCCCGCGGGCGGCGAGCGCACGTGGGTGACCGACATCAACGACCGCGGCGACATCGTCGGGACTTCCATCTACCCGGAGGGGACCCGCGCGGTGCTGTGGCGGAAGAAGACCACCGGCTGAGCGGTGCCCGGACGCGCGTCTGCGGACGGTGCCGCGGCATCGATGCCCGGACGCGCGTCCGGCGGGCATGGTCGAGTACGGGTTCACCCTCGCCATTCGGGGCATCCCTTGGTAAAAGACGCCGTTGCGGGACGGCTCACGACGCGTCGCGTGCGGCAGTGTTCGATCTGGCCGGACTTCCGGTGAGCGGCCCGTGGTGCTCGTCTCGTGGGCGAGTGCGTGATGACCGCGGGTGCGCCTCACCGGCGCGCATGGGCGGGCCGGCCGCACCGAAGGGGAGGTCTCGCCGTGGTCATCGCAATCCTGGTGTGCGGGGTCCTCGCGTACGCGGTGTTCGACGTGGTGCGGACCCTCGTGCGGCGGCGGAAGGCGCGGGCCGCCGCGGCGGCGGCCCTCGAGGCGGCCGCCCTCGAGGCGGCGGCCGCCGCGTGGGCGGACGAGCTGGAGAGCCTCGAGCCGATGCTGTGGACCGAGGCCGACCAGGAGTGGCTGGAGAGCCGCCGGATCAGCCTGCCAAGGTGAAGCCGAGGACGCCGTCGACGTCCGCGCGGCGGACGAGCCCGCGGTTCTCCAGCGTGCGCAGGTGCGCGGCGGCCTCGCCCGTCGCCATCCGCCGGGCCTCCAGGGGCATCTCGGTCCACGGGTGCCGCCAGGTGAGGCCCGCCGCCACGTCCCACAGCGCGGTCGGGGTCGCCGACAGCAGCGCGGTCACCTCGCCGAGCCGCTCCTCGTGGTGCTCGACGATCTCGCGGACGCGGGCGGGGAGGTCGGCGAACCGGTACTGGTGGGCGGGCAGCACCTCCTCCACGGTCATCTCGCCGATGCGGGCGAGGGAGCCGAGGAACTCGCCGAGCGGGTCCACGCCGGGGATGTCGTAGGGGTACAGCCCGATGTGCGGGGTGATGCGCGGCAGGACGTGGTCGCCGGTGAAGATGCGGTCCGCGTCCTCAAGATGCAGGCAGATGTGGCCGGGGGAGTGGCCCGGGGTGTGGATCGCGCGGAGCTTGCGGCCCGGCAGGTCGACCAGGTCGCCGTCGCCCAGTTCCCGGTCGGGGATCGCGGGCGGGTCGACCCGCCCGCCGCCGCCCGCGAAGCCCTCCAGCTCCGCCGCGGACGCCCCGGCGCGCCGCATCGAGTCGTGCTCGATCCCGGTGCGCTGCGCGCGGTCGACGGAGTTGAACAGCCGCACGATGTCGGCGTCCGCGCGGTGCATGGCGATCCACGCGCCGGACGCCTCGCGCACCCGCCCGGCGAGGCCGGCGTGGTCGGGGTGGAAGTGCGTGACCACCACCCCGTGCACGTCGGCGACGTCGATCCCGAAGGTCGCGAGGCCGCCCGTCAGGGCCGCCCAGGCGTCCTCGTGCTGCCAGCCCGCGTCGATCAGGACGGGCCCGCGCGGGCTCTCCAGCGCGTACACCAGCGTGTACGCGAGCGGGTTGCCCGGGATGGGCACGGGAACGCTCCACAGGCCCCCGCCGAGATCCTCCGGTTCCGGCCGCAACGCAGACCGCCTTTCGCGCCTGGGGTAGTCCGCGCCGGGTCAGACGCGTTCGAGGATGGTCGCGGTGGACAGGGCCCCGCCGCAGCACATGGTGACGAGGGCGGTCCCCGCGTCGCGGCGCTCCAGCTCGTGCAGCGCGGTGGTGATCAGCCGGGCACCGGTGGCGCCGACGGGATGGCCGAGCGCGATCGCGCCGCCGTTGACGTTGACCTTGTCCATGTCCGGCTCGTGGACGGACGCCCACGACAGCGCGACGGACGCGAACGCCTCGTTGACCTCGGTGATGTCGATGTCGTTCATCGTCATCCCCGCGCGGGCCAGCACGCGCTCGGTGGACTGCACCGGGCCGTCCAGGTGGTAGTACGGCTCGCCGCCCACGAGCGCCTGGGCCTTGATGCGCGCGCGCGGGCGCAGGCCGAGCGCCTGGGCCTTCTCCTCGGACATGACGACGACGGCCGCGGCCCCGTCGGAGATCTGCGAGGACGTCCCGGCGGTGTGCAGGGCGTCCTCGCCGAGGACGGGCTTGAGCTTCGCGAGACCCTCGACGGTCGTCTCCCGCAGGCCCTGGTCGCGGGTCACGGTGCGGGTCTCGCCGGTCGGGGCGCCCTCGGCGTCCAGGACGGGCGCCTCGACGGGGACGATCTCGCGCTCGAACCGGCCGTCGGCCCACGCCTTGGCGGCGAGCTGCTGGGACCGGGCGCCGAACGCGTCGATGTCGGCGCGGGTGAACCCGCGGCGGGCCGCGATCCGCTCCGCGGCGCCGAACTGGTCGGGCATGTCGAGCGACCAGTCGTCCGGGCGCGGGTCGGCGGGGTAGACGTTGGCGCCGAGCGGCGTCCGGCTCATCACCTCGACGCCGCAGCCGATGGCGACGTCCACGACCCCGGCCGCCACCTGCGACGCGGCCAGGTGGACGGCCTGCTGCGCGGAGCCGCACTGGGCGTCGACGGTCGTGACGCCCGTCTGCCAGGGCAGCCCCGCGTACAGCCAGGCGTAGCGGCCCACGTGCCCGCCCTGCTCGCCCGCCTGCGTGACGCACCCGGCGAAAACCTGTTCCACCTGGTCCGGGTCGATGCCGGAGCGCTCGACGGCGGCGGTCAGCACGTGCGCCAGGACGGCCTGGGCCTTCAGGCCGGCGAGCACGCCGTTCCGCTTGCCGAGCGGCGTCCGCACGGCCTCGACGATCACCGGGTTCCCCATGCGATCTCCTTCTAGAACGAGATTCGCTTTCAAATGTAACGCGTTCTAGTTCGGGTCGGTAGGGCGGTCCCGGAGAGTGAGATCACCGGGACCCGGGGGACGCGCGCGTCAGGAGTACCGGACCGGGAGCTCCTTGATGCCGTTCAGCCAGGCCGAGCGCAGCCGCCGCGGCTCGCCGGCCGGGGCGATGTCCGGCATGCGGTCGGCGATCGCGTCGAAGATCAGCCCGATCTCCAGCCGGGCGAGGCTCGCGCCGATGCAGTAGTGCGCGCCGGTGCCGCCGAACCCCAGGTGCGGGTTGGGGGAGCGGGCGATGTCGAAGCGGCCGGGGGCGTCGAAGACGTCCTCGTCGAAGTTCGCCGAGCTGTAGTACATGGCGAGGCGCTGCCCGGCCGCGATCTCCACGCCGCCGATCTCGGTGTCGCGGACGGCCGTGCGCTGGAACGCCGTCACCGGCGTCGCCCACCGGACGATCTCGTCCGCCGCCGTCTCGGGCCGCTCCGCCCGGTACAGCTCCCACTGGTCGGGATTGTCGAAGAACGCCATCATCCCGTGCGTGATCGCGTTCCGCGTCGTCTCGTTGCCGGCGACCGCCAGCAGGATCATGAAGTAGCCGAACTCGTCGTCGGTGAGGCCGCGGCCGTCCACGTCGGCCTCGACCAGCTTCGTGACGAGGTCGTGCGCGGGGCAGCCGCGGCGCCGCTCGGCCAGCTCCATCGAGTAGCCGATGATCTCCGCGGCGGCGCACGCCGGGTCGCCGTCGTACTCGGGGTCGTCGTAGCCGAGCATCTGGTTCGACCAGGAGAACAGCCGCCCCCGGTCCTCCTGCGGGACGCCCATCAGCTCGGCGATCGCCTGCAGCGGCAGCTCGGCGGCGATCTCGGTGACGAAGTCGCCGGCGCCGCCGCGCCGCCGCGCGTCCGCCACGATCCGCTCCGCGCGGTCCCGCAGGGCGTCGTGCAGGCCGTTGATCACGCGCGGGGTGAAGCCGCGGGAGACGATCCGGCGCAGCTTGGCGTGCGTCGGCGGGTCCATGTGCAGCAGCAGGTGCTCGCGCTGGACGTCCAGTTCCTCGGGGGCGAACCGCTCGTTGAACCGGATCACCGAGCCGTTCGCGTTCGCCGAGAACAGCTCGTGGTCGCGCGAGATCTCCTTGATGTGCGCGTGCTTGCTGATCACCCAGAAGCCGTCGTCGGCGAAGCCCGTCGTGCCCCGGGGCTGCGGGTTCCACCACGGCCGGCCGGTGCGGCGCAGCGCCGCGAACTCGGCGAGCGGCACCCGGTCGGCCATCAGGTCGGGGCTGCTGAAGTCGAAGCCCGCCGGGACGGCGGGCCCCGGTACGGGGTGCTCGGATGCGGCGGTCTCGGGTGCGGTGGCGGTCATGGCGGCGCTCCTTGCCTGCGACATCGCTGCTGCTCGAGCTCACCGTAGAACGCGTTCCAGGGGCCGGACAAGAGAAAATGAGACTCAAGTCTAATCAAGGGTCTTGTTCAAGCGCTTGCTTGGTCACTGGCGCTTTCAGTAGGCGAAACGGAGTTCGGCAGCCCTGCCATGAGTGCTTGATCGATCTCAAGAGCGAGTGCCGGTGAGGTTCGTCACCACGTAGTGGAGGTTTAGATAGAACGCGTTCTATGTTTCGGTGCCGGGTCGTCCTGCCGGCCGGCGGGCGAGCATCGGTTCCCGCCCGGCGCTCCGGACACGCCGCCGTGTTCGGAAGGGGGCCGGCGTCAACTACCGTGGAGGCGTCCGCCCCCCGCGCCGGAGCGTCCGATGCCCGCAGATTTCGACGAGCCCGTGTTCGACGAAGACTTCGTCCGCGGTGCCGTGTTCACCGAACCCTCGGCACGGGAACGGGCCCGGCCGCCGAGCCGCCGGGAGCGGCGGGCGGCCCGCCGCGCCGCGCGCCGCCGGAGCCGGGCCGCGCGCCCGCCGCGCGCACGCCGGTTCCGCGACCCGAGCCACCGGATGGCGGTCGCGCAGCTCGTCGGCGGCATCCTCGTGCTGCTCGCGATCGCGATCGCGCTGTGGTGGTGGAACTCGCCGTCCCGCGAGCCGGCGGCGCCGGGACGGGGCGAGCCCGCCGCGCCGACGACCACGGTGTCGCCGCCCGCGCCGTCCCCGCCCGCCCCGCAGCCGCCCGGCGAGCCCGTCCCTCCGCGCGTCTGACCCCCCGCGAGTCGTTCCCCGCGCGAGCCGTTCCCCGCGCGAGCCGTTCCCCGCGCGAGCCGTTCCCCGCGCGAGCCGTTCCCCGCGCCCCTGCGGCCCCCGTGGTCGCCGGGGCGCGGGAACGTCAGCGGACGAGCGTCGCCCGCAGCTCCGCGTACGACGGGACGAGCACGCGGCGCGCCGCCCGCCGGTGCGTGATCGCGTACGGGCGCCCGTCCGCCAGCAGCGTCGCCAGCATCCGCGCCACCTGCACGCGCGCCACGGCGGCGCCCAGGCACAGGTGCCGGCCCCCGCCGAACCACAGCTGCCGCGTCTCCGGCACGTACTCGCGGCGCACGTCGAACGGGCCCGCGCCGTTCGTCGCCAGGTACGTCAGCACCAGCACCCGTTCCCCGGCGCGCAGCGTCCGCCCCGCGACGTCCGCGTCCCGCACGACGTGCCGTCCGATGACGGGCGCGGGCGCGGCGACCCGCAGGCCCTCCCGGACCGCGCCGTCGAGGAGGGACGGGTCCTCCAGCAGCGCGCGCCCGCCGCCGGTGTCGTGGACGAGCGCGACCGTGCGGACGGTCCCGGACGCCCCGGTCTCGGTGCCCGCGATCACCAGCAGGGTCGCGAGGCCGCGCGCCATCGCCGGCCCGAGGCCGATCTCCCGGCAGCGGCCGAGCAGGGTGTCCGGCCCGCCCGTCCGGTAGGCGCCGGGGACGTCCGCCGTGATGTCCTCGACGATCGCGCGGGCCCGCCGGACGGTCGCCGGGTCGAGTTCGGTGGAGGCCGTGGTGCCGAGCGCCAGGGCGGCGAGCCGCTCCCCGGCGCCGAACAGCGCCCGGTACGTCCCGTCCGGCCGGTCCGCGGGGAGGCCGAGGACGTCGGCGACCATCCGCCCGGCGAGGACGCGCGCGCTGTCGGCGACGTCGACGGTCTCCCCGGCGGCGAGCCGGCGGGCCAGGGCGGCGTGGTGGGCGCCCTGCGACCGGTCGATCAGCGCGCGGGCCGCGTCCTCGGTGAACAGGTCGCGGGCGGCGGTGCGGACCTCGGTGTGCCGGGCGCCGCCGAAGAACCGCCCCATCTCCTCGCCGAAAAGCTGGGTCCACAGGTGCCCGACGCCGCCCTCGCCGTTCATGCCGAAGTGCTCGTGGTCGTTGAGGACGCGGCGGGCCAGGACCGGGTCCGTCACCACCCAGCCGAGCCGCGGCACGCGCGTCACCGGACCGGCGTGCCGCGCCGCCTGCAGGAGCGCGAACAGCCCGCGGTTGCCGTGCCACAGCAGCCGCGCCTCGTGCCGCCCCGCCGCCGCGGTCGCCCGCCCCGCCGTCCTCGTGATCTTTGTGCTGGTCACCAGGTGATTGTCGCGGACGGCGGGACCGGACGGACCGGCTGTACCGCTCATACGGGATAAGTGGTAGTACTCACCTCGAACTGGGCTACTTCCCCGGTGGCCTTTACGTAAGGTCTCGCTGTCCGGAGAGCGCCCACGTCGGCGAACCTGGCCGTCCTGGCCGCCGTGGCCGCCGACCGAGCACGAGGAACCGGGGGACCCCCATGAGAGCCCGCATCACCGCCGTCGCCGCGCACCTGCCGGAGCGGACCGTCACCAGCGCCGAGGTCGAGGCGCGCGTCGGCGCGGAGAGCCCCGGCTACCGGCCGCACCCCACGATCGTCGAGCGGATGACCGGGATCCGCGCCCGGCACGTCATGCGCGACGACGAGCAGGCGTCCGACCTCGCCGTCGCCGCCGCCCGCCGGGTCCTCGCCGCCCGCGGCGCCCGCCCGGACGGCGTCGACCTGCTGATCTTCGGCTCGGCGTCGCAGGACCTCGTCGAGCCCGCCACCGCCCACATCGTCGCCGCGAAACTGGGCGCGACCTGCCCGGTCTTCGACGTCAAGAACGCGTGCAACAGCTTCCTCAACGGCCTGCAGACCGCGGACGCGCTGATCCGCACCGGCCAGCACGAGCGCGTGCTCGTCTGCACCGGCGAGAGCCCGTCCCGCGCGATCCGGTGGAACGTGCGCGACCGCGCCCAGTTCGTCGACGCGTTCGCCGGCTACACCCTCTCCGACGGCGGCGCCGCGATGCTCGTCGAGGCCGCGCCCGACGGCGGGATCTTCTACCGCGACTTCGCCGCGATCTCGGCGTCCTGGGAGATCGGGACGCTGCCCGGCGGCGGGTCCATGCACCCCCGCGACCCCGAGCGCTCCTACTTCAGCGGCGACGGCCGCCGCCTCAAGGACGCGTTCCTCGCGGGCGGCACCGAACTGTTCACGACCGCGCTCGAGAAGACCGGCCTGACCTGGGACGACTTCGCCGTCGTCGGCGTCCACCAGGTGACCGTCCCGTACCTGGAGGTGCTGCGCTCGGCCCTCGGGATCCCGCCCGGGAAGCTCGTCGTGACGCTGCCCGACCACGGCAACGTCGCGTCCGCGAGCCTCCCGCTGCAGCTCGCCACCGCCATCGCGGACGGACGGTGCGGGCCGGGCGACCGGGTCGCGCTCGTCGGGCTCGCGGGCGGCCTCAGCCTCGGCGTGCTGTTCGCGGAGCTGTGACCATGGACCTCTGGGTCGTCGTCCCCGCCTACAACGAGGAACGCTCGATCGGCGCCACGCTGCGCCGCCTCGCCGCGCAGACCGACACCGCGTTCACGCTCGCCGTCGTCGACAACGCGAGCACCGACGCCACCGTGAAGATCGTCGAGGAGTTCGCCGCGGACGGGCCGGGCTTCGGCGTGCGGATCGTCCGGGAGACCGAGAAGGGCACCGGCGCCGCCGCCGACACCGGATTCCGGCACGCCGTCGCCGCCGGGGCCACGCACATCGCCCGGACCGACGCCGACTGCCTGCCGCACCCCGGCTGGATCGCGGCCGTGAAGCGGGCGTTCGGCGACGGGCTCCAGCTGGTCAGCGGACCGCTGCGGCCCCGCACCGACGAGTTCCCGCTGAAGCTCTGGGAGCGCCGGCTGCTGCCCGCCGTCATCGAGGCCGCCGCCCTGTTCGGCCGGTTCCGCCCCGGGAACCAGGACCCGCTCTACCTCGGGCCCTACGTGATGATGCCGGGCTGCAACCTCGCCGTCACCGCCGACCTGTACGAGCGCGCGGGCGGCTTCCCGCGGTCGCGCATCGAGGACGTCCACGAGGACCGCGCCCTCGTCAACCGCGCCCGGTACCTCACCCCCGCCTACGGGCTGCGCGACGACGTGATCGTCTACGGATCGGTGCGGCGGCTGCGCGCGTTCGGCCTGGTCCGGACCCTCGGCTGGTACGCCGACCACCGGTACCGGCCCGAGCAGGTCGACATCCGGTGAACGGCCGCCCGGAGAACTGGGAGCGCCGCCTCCACCTCGCCGCGCACCCGTTCGCGTACCCGCTGCTGCGCGGCGTCGCCCGCCGCGGCCCCGTCGTCCGGGTGCCCGGCGTGGGGGTCGTCGTGAACGACGCGTCCCTCGCGCGCGGCGTCCTCATGGACGGCGAGACGTTCCGCAAGGACGGCCCCGGATCGCCCGGCGACCTGTGGACGCCCGTGCTCGGGCCGTCCGTCCTGCTCAACATGGAGGGCGACGCCCACCGGGCCCTCCGGCGCCGCCTCACCGACCTGTTCACCCCCGCCTACGCCGACGAGCTGTGCGCGCGCGTCCTCGCAGGGCCGCTGGACCGGCTGCGCGCCCGTCTCGCGGACGGTGCGCCCGTCGACCTCGTGGACGCCGCGCGGGTCATGGCCGGCGCCGTGATCAGCGAGGTCATCGGCCTGGACCTGAGCACCGAGCGCGAGTTCCGGCGGCTGTTCGAGCAGGGCGAGCGCGTCGTCTCCACGGTCTCGCTGCGGACCCGGCGGCTGTCGCCGTCCCAGATCCGGCGCGCCCGCGCGGTGCTGGACCCGCTCGGGGACGCCGCGGCGAAGGCGTACGCCGCCGGGGACGAGACGACCGTCATGGGACGCATGCGGACGCTCGGGCTCTCCGAGGGCGAGGCGCGCGGCGCCGCCGGCGCGTTCTTCCTCACCGGCACCGAGACCGTCGCGACGTTCACGCCGCGCCTCATCGCGCTCCTCGCCGACTCCGGGCTGCTCGCCGACGCCGCCGAGCCGGACGGCTTCCTGGACCGGGCGATCGACGAGGCGATGCGGTTCACCACCCCGACGCCCGTCATGCTGCGCAGCGTGCACCGCGCGGCGGCGATCGGCGGCGCGGCCGTCCGCCCGGGCGACCGGGTCCTGATCGCCACGCACAACTGCTGCCGCGACCTCGGGCCCTTCGACCCGGGCCGCCCGCACCCGCCCGAGCTGCGCCGCCTCTGGTTCGGCGCCGGCCCGCACTTCTGCATCGGCTACCCGCTCGCGGCCGCCCAGATCCGCCGCGTGGCCCGCACGGTCCTGGACGCCGCGCCGCTGCGGATCGCCGGGCGATCGGCCGCCCGGAACGTCCTGATCCCGACGTACCGCCGCCTGACCGTCCGCGCCGCGGGGGGTGCGCGGTGACGCTCGTCCGGAGGTTGCTGGACCAGGCGGCGCGGACGCCCGGCGGCGTCGCGCTCGTCGCGGGCGACGGGGCCGAGCTGACGTACGGGGAGCTGCGGCGGCGGGTCCTCGCCGTCCGGCACGGGCTGGTGTCGGCGGGCCTGGAACCCGGTGACGGGGTGCTGTTCTCCGTGCGGCCGTCGCCCGGCTCGCTCGTCCTCGCGCTCGGGATCGTCGCGGCCGGGGGAGTGGTGGTGTTCGCCGACCCCGGCGCCGGGCCCGAGATGTTCACCGCGCGGCTGCGGCTGGCGCGTCCCCGCTGGTCGGCGGCGGAGTCGATCCTGTACGCGGGCAGCCGGCTGCGGCCCGTCCGGGCCTACGCGCGGCGGCGGGGGCTGCTCCTGCCGAACCTCGCGGACCTGCGGGTTCCCGGCGAGGGCCCGATGCGGCACGTCCACGTCGGCCGGCGGCTCCCGGGCGTCCCGCGCGGCTCCCTCGCGTTCGAGCGCCTCGCGTCCGGCCCGGCGCCCGAACCGGACGCGGACGGCGATCCGGACGCGCCCGCCGCCGTGATCTTCACGTCGGGGACGACGGCGGACCCGCGCGCGGTCGTCCACACGCAGGGGTCGCTCGCGGCGGCCCTCGACCTGTTCCGGGCGCGGCTGCCGCTCGGGCCGGGCGACGTCGTCCACACCGACCAGCTCATGCTCGGGCTGCCCACGCTGATCTCCGGGGCCCGCTGGTCGATGCCGCCGCTCGGCGCCCCGCCCGCCGCGTTCGCGCGGCTGCTGCGCGAACGCCGGGCGACGCACACCTTCTGCGTCCCCGTGCACCTCGCGGAGATCCTGGACGCGGCGCCCGAACTGCCGGGGACGCTGCGGCACGTCCTGCTCGGCGCGGCCCCGGCGCCGCCCGCGCTCCTGCGGCGGGCCGTGGCGGCGGCGCCGTCGGCCGAGGTCCTCTCGGTGTACGCGATGACCGAGATCCTCCCGGTCGCGATCGCGTCGGCGGAGGAGAAGCTCGCGTTCGACGGCCCGGGCGACCTGCTCGGGGCGCCGCTGCCGGGCGTCGCGGCACGCGTCGCGGACGACGGCGAGCTGCTGCTGTCCGGGCCGAACCTGTGCCGCGGCCACCTCGGCGCCGAACCCCTGGACGAACTCCCGACCGGCGACCTCGCGCGCCTCGACGGCGACCGGCTCGTCCTCACCGGACGGAAGAAGGACATGCTCATCCGCGGCAAGTTCAACCTGTACCCGGGCCTGTACGAGCCGTCGATCGCCGCGCTGCCGGACGTCGCCGAGGCCGCGATCGTCGGCGTCCCCGACCCGTCCACCGGGGACGAGGAGGTGGTCCTGGCCGTCGTGGGGCCGCCCGACCTGCCCGGGCGGCTGCACCGCGCGCTCCCGGACGTCATCGACCACGACGCGCTGCCCGACCGCGTCGTCGTCCTCCCCGAGCTGCCCCGGTCGGGCCGCACGCGCAAGCTCGACCGCGACCGCCTCCGGGAGCTGGTGGCCCGATGAGGATCGCCGTGACCGGGGCGTCCGGGTTCGTCGGCGGCGCGGTGTGCCGCGCGCTCACCGCCGAGGGCGTCACGACCTTCGCGTTCGGACGCCGTCCCGCCGCGGCCCCGGGGCACCTGGGCGGCGCGCCCTACCGGCCGTGGGACCTCGCGCGCGGCCCGCTGCACGACCCGCCCCGCGTCGACGCGGTGATCCACTGCGCGGGGAGCGTCACCGACTGGGGACGTCCGGCCGACCTGTTCGCCGCGAACCTCACCGGCACCCGCAGCGCCCTCGCGACGTTCCCGGACGCGCGGTTCGTGCACGTCAGCACGGCGAGCGTGTACGACCCGTCCCGGCCGAGCGTCATGGCGACCGAGGACGAGGCGCCCGTCCGCCGCTACCTGAACGCCTACGGCGCCTCGAAGGCGGCGGCCGAACGGCTCGCGCTCGCCCGCGGCGCGATCGTCCTGCGGCCGCACGCCGTCTACGGGCCCGGCGACACGACCCTGCTCCCGCGTGTGCTCGCGGCGGTGCGGGGGCCGGTCCTGCCCGCGGTCGGGACGGGCGGGCAGCGGATCAGCCTCACCTCGATCGGCAACCTCGTGCAGGCGTGCACGCTCGCCGCGACCGTCCCGGACGCCGTCCCGCGCGCGTTCAACGTCGCCGACGCCGAACCGGTCACGATCGACGCCGCGTTCCGGGCGATCCTGCGCGAACGGGGCGTCCGGGCCCGGCCGGTGTACGTCCCGGCGGCCCTCGCCCGCCCGGTCGCCGCCGTCGCCGAAGGCGCGTTCCTGCTGGCCGGGCGCCCCGAGCCGCCCCGGATCACCCGGTACGCGATCAGCCATCTCGCGGTCGAGCGGACCCTCGACATCACCGCGGCCCGCACGGTCCTCGGGTACCGCCCGCACGAGACGTCCTTCGCCGGGGCCGCCGACTGGTGATCGCCGACGCGGCGCCGCCCGCCGATGAGTTCCGGGCGTCCCGCGAGTCCGAACGGGCATGGAGCAACTCATCAAGGCCAACGACGTCGAACTCTGCACGGAGACCTTCGGCGACCCCGCGGACCCGCCGATCCTGCTCATCGGCGGCACGATGCTCACCTGGCCCGACGACCTCTGCGGCCGCCTCGCGGCGTCGCGCCGCTTCGTCGTCCGCTACGACCTGCGCGACGTCGGCCGCTCCACCACCGTCGACCCGGACGCCCCCGGCTACACCCTCCGCGACCTCGTCACGGACGCCGCCGCCCTCCTCGACGCCCTGGACCTGCCCCGCGCGCACATCGTCGGCGCGGGGCCCGGCGGCTGGATCGCCCAGCTCCTCGCCCTCGACCACCCCGGCCGCGTCGCCACCCTCACCCTGATCGGCACCCGCCCCCTCGCCCCGGGCCCGGTCGACCCCGACCTCCCCGACCACGCGCCCGAGCTCATGGAGCACTTCACGAACCCGCCCGCCGTGGACTGGACCGACCGTTCGTCCGTCGTCGCCTTCCAGCTCGCGAACGCCCGCGCCACCGGCGGCCGCGACTTCGACGAGGACGAGGCCCGCGCGGACATCGAGGCCGTCCACGGCCGGACCCCGCTCGGCGCAGACCCCGGCAAGGCGCACCGCGCGAACCAGATGGGCACCGTGTTCGCCGCCCTCGACTGCGGCGACCGCTGGCGCGAGCGGCTCCCCGCGATCACCGTCCCGGCCCTGGTGGTCCACGGCGAGGACGACCCGTTCTTCCCGCTCGCCAACGCCGAGGCCCTCGCCGCCGAGATCCCGCGCGCCGAGCTGCTGGTCCTGCCCCGCACCGGCCAGGGCCTCCCGCGCCGCACCTGGGACACGGTCGTCCCCGCGCTCGTCCGCCACACCGCCTGAAAGCGAGGAATCCCATGGATCCCGTCACCGACCTCGACGCCCGGTTCGGCGACCCCTCGGCGCGGCCCACCCCGTGGCCCGAGACCCTCCGCGTCCTGGAGGAGGCCGAGCTGTACTGGCTCGCCACGGTCCGCAAGGACGGCCGCCCGCACGTGACCCCCCTCATCGGGGTGGTGCACGACGACGCCGTCCACTTCTGCACCGGCGTCGGCGAGCAGAAGGCCCGCAACCTCGACCGCAACCCCCAGGTGACCGTGACCACGGGCACCAACACGTGGGCGAGCGGCCTCGACGTCGTCGTCGAGGGCACCGCCGTGCGGGTGACCGACCGTCCGTCCCTCCAGACCCTCGCCGACGCGTACCTGGACAAGTACGGCGAAGCATGGCGGTTCGAGGTCGGCGACGGCGCCTTCGGCACGTCCGACGACCCCGCGGCCGTCTTCCGGATCGCCCCCGCCACGGCGTTCGCCTTCGCCAAGGAACCCCACGGCCAGACGAGGTACCGCTTCCCCGCGCGCTGACCGCTGGCACGTGCGCGAACGGCACGGCGTCCCCACAATGGGCGGGACGGCGCCGCCGCACAAAAAGCGAACCCCCGATGGCCTTTCCCGTCCACACATCCACCCGGACCGCCCCGGAGGCGCGCGGCGAGGAGTTCGGCACGCGCTGGAGCACCGAGACGCAAGCGACCTACCGGCGGTACGCGGACCTGTTCGCGTCCCTGGGCGCCACCGGCTCGGACGTCCGGGAGTGGGCCGCGCTCGCCCTCGACCGGACCGCCGAATGGGCGCCGCACCTCGCCGCGGAGATGGCCGGGCTGGCGTCCGGCGCGGGCCTGGAGACCTGGCAGGTCGCCGCGCTCAACGCCCGCACCGAGATCCTGGCCGCGCTCCGCGACGACGGCGCGGGGGAGTGCTCGACCGCCGTCGTCCTGCCCGGCGGCGGCCTGCCGCCCCGCACCCTGCAGACCTGGGACTGGCTGGACGCCATGCGCGGCGGAAGCGTGCTCTGGGAGTACGGCCGGGTGCGGACGTTCACCGAGTTCGGCGTGCTCGCCAAGATCGGGGTGAACCGCGCCGGGCTCGGCGTCCACTTCAACCCGCTCTAGCGAGGAATCCCGGTCGTTCACGGCCGGGAGGAGTCGCTTCCCCGGCCCCGCGGCGCGAAGCGCCGCAATCGATCCATCACCAGATCCGCCAGTAGCCGCCATAACCCCGCACATAGCGGTGAGCGGGCCCACCACCTGCGTCCCCCGCAACCGATCGGACAACACCCAACATCAACAAAATGGCACAGAATAGACACCGCCGCCTTTTAGGTTGTGCGAAGAATTGCCGAAACCGGCAACGGTGCCGCCGGTGTGGTGTCATGATTCCAGTGTGAAACTCACGGTGCAGGTGAAGCTGTGCCCGGACGAGACCGCCGCGGCGGCTCTGCGGGACACGTTGCACGCCTGCAACCGGGCCGCGAACCACGCCTCCCGCCGCGCGTTCGCCACCGGCATCACCAGCAAGACCGGCCTGCAGCGCCTCGTGTACGGCGAATTGAAAGGAATGGGCCTGTCGGCACAGCCGGCGATCCACGTCGCGCGCAAGACCGCCGGAGCGTACGCCGCGCTGAGGGAGAACCTCAGGGTCGGGAACTACGGCCCGGAGGGGTGCAGGCGGCGCCGGGCGGTGGAGGGCAGACCGGTCCGGTTCCGCAAGGACGCCGCCCAGCCGTTCGACGACCGGTCGCTGTCGTGGCAACTGGACGCCGGAACCGTCTCGATCTGGACGGTGCACGGTCGCACGCCCGGCATCGCCTTCCAGTGCTCACCCGCACAGCTGGAACTGGTCACCGGGTACCGGCGGGGCGAGTCCGATCTGGTGTTGCGGGGTGGGAACTGGTACTTGTACGCCACCTGCGACATCCCCGACCCCGGGGTCAACAACCCCAAGAACGGGTTCCTGGGTGTGGACCTGGGGATCGTCAACATCGCCACCACCAGCGACGGCACCGTCCACGCCGGGAAACAGCTGAACCAGGTGCGGCACCGCAACCGCCGCCTCCGCAAGAAACTCCAGGCCAAGGGCACCAAGTCCGCCAAGCGGCGGCTGCGGCACCTGGCCGGCCGTGAGGCCCGCTTCGCGGCCGATACGAACCACTGCGTCTCCAAGCAGATCGTGACCGAGGCTCAACGCACCTGCCGAGGCATCGCCCTGGAAGATCTGGGCGGCATCCGTGGCAGGGTCCGGCTCAGAAAGCCCCAGCGGGTCACCCTGCACACCTGGAGTTTCGCCCAGCTCGGTGCGTTCGTCGCTTACAAGGCGGTCCGGGCCGGGGTGGTCGTGGTGCACGTCGATCCCCGCAACACCTCCCGCGGGTGTTCGGCGTGCGGCCACATCGACAAGAACAACCGCCCCGACCAGGCGACATTCAGATGCATGTCGTGCGGCTTCGCTGAGCACGCCGACGTGAACGCAGCCCGCAACATCGCCGCGCGCGGTGCGGCGGGCTGGGCAGTGAGTCACGCTGTCGACGACGCGGCCTGAACCATCACATCCAGTGGTGCAAGGAGCTGCAAGCTCGGTCCTTCAGGGCCGAGAAGCTGACCATCCTCAAGCACACCGCCGACGGCGCGGACATCGGCGTCCCCGTGCACCTGCTGGCGCGGCGCGTCCTGGACGAGGCGGACACCATCGACGCCGCGCTGGAGATCGTCCGCGGCGCCCGCGTCTCCGCCTCCACCGTCCTCACGGTCGTCACCTACGACGGGACCCGCGCGGACGCCCGCGCGCTGGAGATCGGACGAGCGCTGGGAGACGCTCGCCACCATCGGCCTCGACGTCGCGTCCGCCCGGATGGACGTCCACCCGGGCGGCCCGTGCGGAGTGACGCCCGCGACCTGGCAGACCTTCTGAACGAGCCACGCCGAACCCGGTGAGGACGACGCGCGAGCGTCCGAAATCGGATCGCCGTGGGCTGCGCCGGCTGACAGCATGTGAGCGTGCAGCCGATCGTCCGAGCGTTCGCGGAACCCGACCAAGATGCGGTGACCGCCCTCTCGCTTCGCGCTTGGGCGCCGGTGTTCGCCTCACTCGAAGGCGTCCTGGGAGAATCCGGCCTCTACTCGCGGATGCACCCGGACTGGCGTGCGGACCAGCGGCGTGCCGTGGAGGAAGCCTGCCGCGCGGAGGGAATGCGCGTCTGGGTCGCCGAACTGGACACGGCCGTCGCCGGTTTCGTCGCGGCGCGTCTCGACCATGCCACCGCCTACCGCGCCGACAACGTCGTGGAGGTTTGCGAAGGGGGCTCTTCCAAACCGTCCATGGCCATCATCGCGGAGACCCAGCGCGAGGTGGACGACGGCAAGCGTTATAGCTGGCCCATCTACCTCGCCGCGCTTCACGGCAAGGCTCGTTGCCCGTGCTATCTGATCGTTCTCTGCCCCAAGCGCAGGGTGGCGGACTGGGCCCGCGAGTCGATCGCCATCGGCCACCCCGGCTTCGCTCTCACGCCGCTCGTGATCGGCCCGGGCACGGGTCCGCTCGTCACCACGACCGCGCAGGCCGCGCAAGCGCCCGAGCTGGCCATCCTCGCCACCCTGGCCAATGTCACGAGCCACGACAGGGAGGCGATGGAGATCGTGCACGCCGCCCTCGCCACGCTTGAGAACGCGGGCCACGAAAACGCCAACATGTACACTGACATGGTGCTCGCTGGGCTGGCGGGAGCCGCCCGAAGCATTCTGGAGGAACTCGTGACCACCGGTACCGCCGAATACAAGTTCAAGAGCGACTTCGTCCTCCGCAACCAGGCCATCGGTGAAGCGCGAGGCGAGGTGCGAGGCGAGGCGAAGTCGGTCCTGAAGATCCTCGCGGCGCGGGGTGTGCCGGTGTCGGACGAGATTCGCGAGCGGGTTCTGTCGTGCGAGGACGAGAGTCAGCTGGACGCCTGGCTGATAAAGGCGGGCACGGTCGAGGTCGCCGACGATCTGTTCCGCTGATCGGGGCCGGCTTCCCGCCGGACGTCGAGTGGTGCGGCGCGGCGCGGCGCTGTTTCGAGACGGCGATCCGCACGGCGGACGAGTCCGGCGATGGCGACCTCGTGACCTGGGTCCGTTCGTTCCACGCCGCACGCGCGGCATGGGAGGGACGTCCGTCCCCCACGGTGACCAGGCTGATCGACGACGCCGTCGCATGCGTGGGCGGGAAGCCCGGAGTCGGGCTGGCGACCGCATTGCAGACCCGCGCGGAGGCCCTCGCCGATCAGGGCGATGGCGCCGGGGGCAGAGGAGGCTCTGGACGAGTTGCGGCGCGTCTTCGCCGTGCTGCCGGATTCGGTGACCGGAGACCACATCTCGCCGTGGGGTCCGAGCCTCCTGCCGCCGGAGCGGGTGGGCACCCGGGTTCAAGCTCATGCGGGCATTGAGCCTCGTCCACGAGCGGGAGGTCGCGGACGGGCTGACGTACGCGGTCGAGAACGTGCGGTCCGTCCCGACCAGCACCGCTCGACGCGGGCGCTGACGTCCGGCGCCTGAACGAAGCGGAGCATGCCGGGCGACCGCCGTCCGGGACGGGCCGCCGGGTAGGGCTGGGGGCGGTCAGGCGAGGCGGAGGGCCAGGAAGAAGTCGACGCGGTCCTCCAGGCGGGACAGGTCGCGGCCGGTGAGGTCCTCGATGCGCTGGATCCGGTACCGGACGGAGTTCACGTGCAGGTGCAGTTGTTCGGCGCACCGGGTCCAGGAACCGGAGTTCTGCAGGAACGTCTCGAGGGTGCGGATCAGGTCGGCCTTGTGGACTTCGTCGTAGGTGCGCAGCGGGTCGAGGAGCCGCATCTCGAACATCTGGCGGACGTCGTCGGGGACGCTCGCGAGCAGCAGGACGTGCGTGGCGAGTTCGTCGTGCCGGACGACGCACACGGGGGCGGTGCGGCCGGTGGCGAGGCGGCGGGCGTAGCGGGCCTCCTCGACGGCGCCGCGCAGTTCGGCGGCCGGGGCGACGTCGCTGACGCCCACGGCGATGCCGGAGCCGGCGAGGCCGGGGGCGAGGGCCTGCAGGGTGGCGTGGACCTCGGCGGCGACGTCCGCGCCGGGGGCGGCCGGGACGAGCGCGACGGCCTCGTCGTCGAGCAGGCCCACGAGGGGGTGGGGGACCGGGGCGGCCTCCGCGAGCACCGTGCGGAGTTCGCCCGGCCGTAGGGGTCCGCGCCCCGTGGCGGCGACCGCGACGAACGACGACGCGGGGTCGAGGCCCGCGAGTTCGAGGCGGGGGACGATCTCGTCGGGGGGCGCGGCGGCGACGACGAGGCGGACGAGTTCCTGGGCGAGGCGGCCCTCCATGCTGAGGCGGTCGTCGAGGCGGGCGCGTTCGAGCGCGGCGATCGCGGCGAGCTCGGTGGCGAGGGCGCGGCGCTCGGGGGGCCAGTCGGCGGCGTCGCCCTCGCAGGCGAGGAACCAGTCGGCGACGCGGGAGGTGGTGTCCTCGGCGACGGGGAAGAGGGAGACGTCCGGGTCGGCGAGGTGGTGCGGGAGCCGGGGCGCGGTCAGGAACGCGCGGGCGAGGACGTCCGGGGCGGGGGCGGGCGGCCCGGCGACGACGCGCCCGGTGGGGGCGAGCACCCAGCAGCGCATGCCGAGGTCGCGGTCGAGGAGGTCGAGGACGGCGTCCAGGCCCGCGCCCTGGCTCGCGACGAGGCGGCGGTGCCGGTCGAGGACGGCGGTGAGGTCGGCGGCGCGGGCGCCCGAGAGCTGCCGGACGACCTCCTCGGTGACGGTCGCGAACGCGACGTCCTCGGGGACCTTGAACAGCGGGAGCCGGTGCCGTTCGCACGCCGCGACGAGGTCGTCGGGGACGGTGCCGGACGCCAGGTCCCAGGCGGCGAGGGCGGAGACGCCGGCCTCGGCGAGCGCCGACACGAAGGTCTCGGAGTCGGCGGGGCCGGTGCGCCAGACGAGACCGGTCAGCACGAGCTCGCGGCCGCGCAGGTAGCGGCCGGGGTCGAGCAGGTCGGTGGTGACGACCCACCGGATCGTCCGGTCCAGCTCGTCCTCCCCGGTGACGACCTCCAGCCGCAGGGGCATGGCGAGGAGGGAACGCAGTCTCATACCGCCATTGAACCCAGCGGGACCGGCCGGGGTGTAGGGGGCGCGGGGGTGCTGGAGCAACGCACGAAAACGGGGCCGTGATCGGGGTCACATCTCGGACGTCCTGTCCCTCGACCGGGGCGGGGGCCGGTGTGTCTACTGCTGTCAGGACGGACGAGGAGGTGCGGGTGCCGATCACCGAGGGGGATCTGCGGGCGTGCTGCGCGTCCCGGACGTGGATCGCGGCGATGCGCGGCCGGGACGTCGCGGAGCTGCGGGCCGCGTCGGCGGCGGCGCTGGACGGGCTGGACTGGGCGGACGTCGAGGAGGCGCTCGCGGCCCATCCGCGGATCGGCGACCGGGTGCGCGGCGACGATCGCGAGTCGGCGTGGTCGCGGGGCGAGCAGTCCGGGATGGACGCGGCCGCGGCCGGGCTCCGGGACGCGCTGATCGCCGGCAACCGCGCATACGAGGAGCGGTTCGGGCATGTGTTCCTCATCTGCGCGACCGGCCTGAGCGCGGCGGAGATGCTGGCCGCCCTCCGGGAGCGGCTCGGCAACGACCCGGAGACCGAACGCGCGGTCGTCCGGGCGGAACTGGCCCGGATCGTCGATCTGCGGCTGGCGAAGTTGACGAAGGAGGCGACGTGAGCCTTTCGACGCACGTGCTGGACGCGTCGCGCGGGCTGCCCGCGCGGGACGTCCGGGTGCGGCTGGAGCGCCGGGAACCGGACGGGGCGTGGACGACGCTGGCGGAGGCCCGGACGGACGGCGACGGCCGTGTCCGCGAATGGGGCGCGGTGCCGGGCGCGGGCGTGCACCGGCTGACGTTCGACACGGCCGGGCTGTCGGACTTCTACCCGGAGGTGACGGTCGCGTTCACGGTCGCCGACCCGGACGCGCACCTGCACGTCCCGCTGCTGCTCAGCCCGTTCGCGTACTCGACCTACCGAGGGAGCTAGACCGGATGACGATCGTGCTCGGCGACAACCGGTACGGGAAGGCGGAGACGCGGGTCGTCCGCGTCACCCGGGACGGCGACGTCCACCGGATCAAGGACGTCAACGTGAGCGTGCTGCTGTCGGGCGACATGGAGGACGTGCATCTGACCGGCGACAACGCGGCGGTGCTGCCCACGGACACGCAGAAGAACACCGTGTTCGCGTTCGCGAAGCGGTACGGGGTCGGGGAGATCGAGAACTTCGGGCTGCGGCTGGCGCGGCACTTCGTGGACGCCCAGCCGACGATCGCGCACGCCCGGGTGGAGATCGAGGAGTACGCCTGGAACCGGATCACCGAGCGGCACTCGTTCGTCCGGGACGGCACGGAGGTGCGGACGGCGCTGGTGCACAGCGACGGCACGGGCGGGCGGGAGTCGGTCGTGTCGGGCCTGAAGGACCTCGTGGTGCTGAACTCGACCGGCAGCGAGTTCCACGGGTTCATCGAGGACGAGTTCACGACGCTGCGGCCCACCGACGACCGGATCCTGGCGACGGCCGTCACGGCGTCCTGGCGGCACCGGGGCGTCGGGACGGACTGGGGCGACTCGTACCGGGCGGTGCGGGAACACCTGCTGCGGGGGTTCGCGGAGACGCACAGCCTGTCGTTGCAGCAGACGCTCTACGAGATGGGACGGCGCGTGCTGCGGGAGCGTCGGGAGGTCTGCGAGGTGCGGATGTCGATGCCGAACCGGCATCACTTCCTCGTGGATCTGCAGCCGTTCGGCATGAACAACGACAACGAGGTCTATTTCGCGGCCGACCGCCCGTACGGGCTCATCGAGGGCACGGTGCTCGACGATGACGCCCCGGACGCGCCGGCGGCGTGGAGCTGAAGGGGGCGCGATGGAGTTCCTGCGACCGGCGACCTGGGCGGACGCGCTCGCCGCGAAGGCCGAGCACCCGGGTGCGCTGCCGATCCAGGGCGGCACCGACGTCATGGTGGAGATCAACTTCGACGTGCGGCGGCCGGAGGCGCTGCTCGACCTGAACCGCGTCGGCGAACTGACCGGATGGGACGACCACGACGGCACGCTCCGCGTCGGCGCGGGCGTCCCGTACGCGCGGCTGATCCGGGAGCTGGGCGATCGGCTGCCGGGGCTCGCGCAGGCGTCCCGGACGGTCGGGTCGCCGCAGATCCGCAACCGCGGGACGGTCGGCGGCAACCTGGGCGCGGCGTCCCCGGCGGGCGACGCGCACCCGCCGCTGCTGGCCGGGGACGCGGTGATCGAGGTGGAGTCGGCCGCGCGCGGCGTCCGGCTGATCCCGGCGGCGGAGTTCTACCTGGGCGTGAAGCGGTCGGCGCTGGAGCCGGACGAGCTGATCCGCGCGTTCCGCACCCGTCCGGCGTCCGGCCCCCAGTACTTCTCCAAGATCGGCACTCGGAACGCGATGGTGATCGCGGTGTGCTCGTTCGCGGTGGCGCTGCACCCGGGCGAACGCCGCGTCGGCACCGGGTTCGGTTCGGCCGCCGTGACGCCGCGCCGGGCACGGGAGGCGGAGGAGTTCGCGTCGGCGGAACTCGACTGGGACGGCCGCGGCCCGCTGCGGGAGTCGGCGGCGCGGGAGTTCGGCGAGCTGGTGAAGCGGGCGGCGGCCCCGATCGACGACGTGCGGGGCACCGCCGACTACCGCAGGCACGCCCTCGCGGTGATGGCGCGGCGCACGCTCACCTGGGCCTGGGACGACCACCGGGCGGGCACGAAGGGAAAGGAGGCGTCCTGATGCGCGTGAACGTCACCGTCAACGGCTCGGCGGAGACCGTGGACGACGTGTGGGAGGGCGAGAGCCTGCTGTACATGCTGCGGGAGCGCATGGGGCTGCCGGGCTCGAAGAACGCCTGCGAGCAGGGCGAGTGCGGCTCGTGCACGGTGTACCTGGACGGCGTGCCGGCGTGCGCGTGCCTGGTCGCGGCCGGGCAGGCCGAGGGCCGCGAGGTCCGCACCGTCGAGGGGCTGGCCGAGGGGTCGCCGGGGGACGAGCGGCTCGATCCCGTGCAGGAGGCGTTCGTGGAGGCGGGCGCCGTCCAGTGCGGGTTCTGCACGCCGGGCCTGATCGTCCAGTCCCACGACCTGATCGAACGCAATCCCGCGCCGAGCGACGCGGAGATCCGCGAGGCGCTCGCCGGGAACCTGTGCCGCTGCACCGGCTACGAGAAGATCCTGGACGCGGTGCGCCTCGCCGCCGAGCGGAAGGCGGCCGCCGAATGACCAGCGACCGAATGACCGGCGACCGGGTGACGAGCGACCGAGTGATGACCGTCATCGAGAACGCGCACGTCGTGACGGTGTCGGGGGACGAGCATCCCGGCGGGCACATCGTGATCGACGGCGACCGCATCACCGCCGTCGGCTCCGGGCCGGCCCCCGAGGTCGAGGGCGCGGAGAAGATCGACGGCACCGGCTGCGTCGCCACCCCGGGCCTGGTCAACGCGCACCACCACCTGTACCAGTGGGCGAGCCAGGGCCTGGCGAGCGACAGCACGCTGTTCGAGTGGCTGACGACGCTCTACGAGCCGTGGTCGAAGATGGACGCCGAGGTGGTGGCGGGTGCGGCGAGCGCCGGGCTCGGCTGGCTCGCGAAGTCGGGCTGCACCACGGCGTCCGACCACCACTACCTGTTCCCGAAGGGACGCGGCGACCTGTTCGCCGCCGAGATCGACGCGGCGGCCGAGCTGGGACTGCGGTTCGACGCGGCGCGCGGCTCCATGGACAGGGGACGCTCCGACGGCGGCCTGCCGCCGGACGAGGTCGTGGAGGATCTCGACACGATCCTCGCCGAGACCGAGGCCGCGATCGACCGGTACCACGACCCGTCGCCGGGCTCCATGCTGCGCGTCGCCGTCGCGCCCTGCTCGCCGTTCTCGGTGACCCGCGACCTGCTCGTCCGGTCGGCGGAGCTGGCGCGCGCGAAGAACGTCCGGCTGCACACGCACCTCGCCGAGACCCTCGACGAGGAGGAGCACACCCTCGACCAGTTCGGGATGACGCCGGCCGAGTACATGGACTCGATCGGCTGGCTCGGTCCCGACGTGTGGCTCGCGCACTGCGTCCACCTGCACGACACCGACGTCAAGCGGCTGGCGGAGACCCGCACCGGCACCGCCCACTGCCCCAGCTCCAACGCCCGGCTCGGCGCCGGCATCGCCCGCGTGTCGCACCTGCTGCGGGAGGGCGCGATCGTCGGGCTCGGCGTGGACGGGTCGGCGTCGGCCGAGCTCGTCCCCCTCGCCGGGGAGATGCGGCAGGCGATCTACATGCAGCGCGCCCGGTACGGGCCGACGGCGCTGACCGCCCGGCAGGCGCTGGAGATGGCGACGCTCGGCGGCGCCCGCTGCCTCGGCCGCGACGACGAGCTGGGCACCCTCGAACCCGGGAAGCTCGCCGACGTCGCGCTGTGGCGGGTGGACGGCTTCCACGCGGCCGTCGACGACCCGGTGGTCGCGCTCGCGTTCGGCGGCACCCCGCCGCTGGAGCGGCTGCTCGTCGGCGGCCGCACGATCGTCGACGGCGACGCGCTCGTGAGCGTCCCGCAGGACGAGGTGGGGCGGCGCGGCGCCGACGCGCACCGCCGCCTCATGCGGCTCGCGGAGGAGGTGCTCTAGATGGCCGCCCCGGTGAAGAACGGCCCGGTGAAGAGCCCCGGACAGGTGATCGCGCCCGGCGTGGGCGGCGTCGGCGAGAGCCCGCTGCGCCCGGACGGCACCCTCAAGGTCACGGGCGAGTTCGCGTACGCGTCCGACCTGTGGATGGACGGGATGCTGTGGGGCGCCACGCTGCGCAGCCCGCACCCCCGCGCGCTCATCCGGTCGATCGACGTCGGCCCCGCGCTGGCGGTGCCCGGCGTGCACGCCGTCCTCACCCACGAGGACGTGCCCGGCAAGAAGGTGTACGGAGAGGACCACACCGAGGACCAGCCGGTCCTCGCGTTCGGGGAGGTCCGGCACCAGGGCGAGCCGGTCGCGATCGTCGCGGCCGACCACCCGGAGACGGCGCGCCGCGCCCTGGCGCGCATCGCCGTCGGCTACGAGGTGCTGGAACCGATCACCGACCCCCGCGCGGTGATCGCCGACCCGGACGGGCTGAAGGTGCAGCCGCTCGGCGGCATCGTCCGGCACCAGCCCGTCCGGGTCGGGGACGTCGACGCCGCGCGCGCCGCGGCCGAGGTCGTGGTGCGCGAGGAGTTCGAGGTCGGCATCCAGGACCAGGCGTTCCTCGGGCCGGAGGCGGGCCTCGCGGTCCCGGCCGACGACGGCGGCGTCGACCTGTACGTGTCCACGCAGTGGATGCACAACGACCTGGCGCAGATCGCGCCGTGCCTCGGCCTCCCCGAGGACAAGGTCCACATGACGCTCGCGGGCGTCGGCGGCGCGTTCGGCGGCCGCGAGGACCTGTCGGTGCAGATCCACGCGGCGATGCTGGCGCTGCGCACCGGCAAGCCGGTGAAAATGTCGTACAACCGGGAGGAGTCGTTCTTCGGGCACGTCCACCGGCATCCCGCGCAGATGCGGTACGAGTACGGCGCGACGGCGGACGGGCGGCTCGTGTACGCCGACGTGGAGATCGTCCTCGACGGCGGCGCGTACACGTCGTCCACGCGGAACGTCACCGGGAACGCCGCGTCGCTCGGCGTCGGCCCGTACGAGATCCCGAACATCAGGATCGACGCGTACGGGGTGTACACCAACAACCCGCCGTGCGGCGCGATGCGCGGGTTCGGCGCCGTGCAGGCGTGCTTCGCCTACGAGTCGATGATGGACCGGGTCGCCGCCGCCTGCGGTATCGGCCCGGTCGAGGTGCGGCGCCGCAACGCCGTCTCGCAGGGGTCGAGGCTCGCGACCGGCCAGGTCATCGAGTCGCCGGCGCCGCTCGCGGAGATGCTGACGCGGCTCGAGGCCATGCCGATGCCGGCGCCCGCCGACACGTCCGACATCCGGAACCTGCCGGGCGGGGCGTCCCAGACCACCCATGGCGAGGGCGTCGTGCGCGGTGTCGGCTACGGCGTCGGGATCAAGAACATCTGCTTCTCCGAGGGGGCCGACGACCTGTCCACCGCCCGCGTCCGGCTGGAGGTCATCGGCGGCGAGGCGACCGCGCTCGTCCACACCGCGGCGGCCGAGGTCGGGCAGGGCCTCGTGACGATCCAGGCGCAGATCGCCCGCACCGAACTCGGGATCGAGCGGGTCACGATCGCCCCGGCCGACAACAGGGTGGGCGACGCCGGCTCGTCCAGCGCGTCCCGCCAGTCGTACATGTCGGGTGGCGCGGTGAAGACGGCCTGCGAGGCGGTCCGCGCCGAACTGCTCGCGCTCGCCGCCGACCGGTTCGGACGCGCCGGGACCGGCGACCTGAACGTCGCCGGCGGCAAGATCGTCTCGCGGGCGGACGGCGTGCTCGGCACGATCGAGGACGCGCTGGGCGACGCCGTCATCGACGAGACCCGCGAGTACCACCACCGTCCCACCACCGGCATGGACCCCGTCACCGGGCAGGGCACCACCCACACCCAGCTCGCCCTGTGCGTGCACCGCGCCGTCGTGGACGTCGACGTCGAACTGGGCCTGGTCAAGGTCGTGGAGATGGCCGCCGTGCAGGACGTCGGCAAGATCCTCAACCGGTTGTCGCTGGAGGGCCAGATCCACGGCGGGTCCGCGCAGGGCCTCGGGCTCGCCGTCCTGGAGGAGATCCAGGTGTCCGGCGGCCTCGTCCGCAACCCGTCCTTCACCGACTACCTCATCCCGACCATCCTCGACATGCCGCCGATGCGGCTCGACATCCTCGAGAACCCCGACCCCGACGCCCCATACGGGCTGCGGGGCGCCGGAGAGCCGCCCACGCTCTCCTCCACGCCCGCCATCGTCGCCGCGATCCGGGACGCGACGGGCGACGCGCTCACCCGAGTGCCGGTTCGACCGGAGCACATCGCACCGGCGCCGTCCGGTGCGACTCCGCCCCGCAGTTGACCAACGGGGGCCGCCCGCGTCCGGCCTCGGGGGAGGACGCGGGCCGAGCCCCACAACCGCACCGATCGTCCCGACGGACGGCCCCCGCGCGCTCCGCGCGGCATGGGCCGCCCGGCGGCCGATGCGCCCACAGAGTCTTCCCGGGGGCGACCCCGGACTCCGACGAAGGGCTCGAACCGTGACCGAGACACGCCCCACCACCCCGGAGAACCCGCCCCCGCCCGGCCCGTCCGGCGCCGGGACCTCCCGCCCCGCCCTCGACCGCCTCTTCGACCTGACCGGGCGCGGCACCACCGTCGCCCGCGAGGTCCGCGGCGGCGTCACCACGTTCGTCGCGATGGCCTACCTGGTCGTCCTCATCCCGCTGATCATCGGCGACGCGAAGGACGTCACCGGCGCCACCCTCGACCCCGCGCAGCTCACGACGATGGTCGCGCTGTCGGCCGGGCTCACCACGATCATGATGGGCCTGGTCGGCAACGCGCCGATGGCGATGGCCGCCGGGCTCGGCGTCACCCCGATCGTCGTGTTCCAGGCCGCCCCGCACATGACCTGGCCGCAGGCGATGGGCCTGGTCGTGATCGAGGGCGTGGTGATCGTGGTGTTCGCCCTCACCGGCATCCGGCAGCTGATCATGGACGCGATCCCGCTCGCGCTCAAGCAGGCCATCGGCGTCGGCATCGGCGCGTTCATCGCGCTGATCGGGCTGGTGGACGCCGGGTTCGTCGGGCACCACGAGACCGCGTCCACCGCCCTCGGCCTCGGCACGTTCGGCAAGCTCGCGAGCTGGCCGGTGCTCGTGTTCTGCCTCGGGCTCGTGCTGATGCTCGTGCTGTTCGTCCGGCGGGTGCCCGGCGCGATGCTGATCGGCATCGTCGCCGCGACCGTCCTCGCCATCGTGATCAACGAGGTCGCGAAGGTCGCCCCGGCGAGCTGGGGGCCGGTCGTGCCGGAGGTGCCCGGCTCGATCTTCGCGACGCCGGACTTCGGGCTGCTGTTCGAGGTCGACCTGTTCGGCGGGTTCGCGCGCGCCGGGATCGTCACCGCGACGGTCGTGCTGTTCACGCTCGTCCTGTCCGGGTTCTTCGACGCGATGGGCACCATCCTCGGCGTCGGCGAGGAGGCCGGGATGACCGACGCCGAGGGCCGGCTGCCCGGCCTGAGCCGCATTCTGACCGTGGACGGCTTCGGCGCCATCGTCGGCGGCGGCGTCAACGGCTCCGCCAACACCGTCGTCGTCGAGTCCGCCGCCGGGGTCGCCGAGGGCGCCCGCACCGGCCTCGCGAGCCTGGTCACCGGCGGGCTGCTCACCGCGCTGATCTTCGTGACGCCGCTCGCCGGGGTCGTCCCCGTCGGCGCCGCCGCGCCCGCGCTCGTCCTGGTCGGCGCGCTGATGATGGCGCACGTCCGCAAGATCGACTGGACGGACTCCGACCTCGCCGCCCCCGCCTTCCTGACGATCGTGCTGATGCCGTTCACGTACTCGATCACCGTCGGCGTCGCCGCGGGCGTCCTCGCCTACACGATCGTCAAGCTCGCGAAGGGCAAGATCCGGGAGATCCACTGGCTGCTGTACGTGCTGTCGGCGGTCTTCGTCGCCTACTTCGCCCTGCACCCGCTCGAGCTGCTGCTCGGAATCGACTGAAGGGACGCCACCGTCCATGCGTGACATCGCCGACCGGCTCGCCGCCTGGAACGACGCCGGCACCCGGTACGCCGTCGCGACCGTCGTCGCGGTGCGGGGCAGCGCGCCCCGCCCGCCCGGCGCCGCGCTGGCCGTGTCCGCCGACGGCGAGGCCGCCGGGAGCGTCTCCGGCGGCTGCGTCGAGACCGCCGTGTACGACCTGTGCCGCGAGGCCCTCGCCACCGGCCGGGTGCTCCGGGAGACGTTCGGGTACTCCGACGACGACGCGTTCGCCGTCGGCCTGACCTGCGGCGGGACGATCGAGGTGTGGGTCCGTCCGGGCCCGGTGCCCGGACCGGCGCTCGCCCCGGACGGGCACGCCGCGGTCGTCTGGCTCCTCGACGGGTCGATCGTCGTCGTCCGCTCCGACGGGCACACCGGCACGACCGGCCGCGCCGACGTCGACCGGGCCGTCGTCGCGGAGGCGCGGGCGATGCTCGGGCTCGGCCGCACCGGGCAGGCGTCCGTCCACTGCCGCGACGGCGTGCGGACGGACGCCGCGGAGACGGACACCGCGGAGACGGACGCCGTCGAGATGTTCGTGCACTCGCACGCGCCGCCGCCGCGCCTGCTCGTCTACGGGGCGATCGACCACGCGGCGGCCCTCGCCCGGCAGGGCGCGCTCCTCGGGTACCGGGTGACGGTGTGCGACGCCCGTCCGGTGTTCGCGACCCGCGCCCGGTTCCCGGACGCCGACGAGGTGATCGTCGACTGGCCGCACCGGCACCTCGCCGCCGAGGCCGAACGGGGCGCGCTGGACGGGCGCACGGTCGTGTGCGTCCTCACGCACGACCCGAAGTTCGACGTCCCGCTGCTGCGGGCGGCGCTGCGGCTGCCCGTCGCCTACGTCGGGGCGCTCGGGTCGCGCCGCACGCACCGCGACCGGCTCGCGCGGCTCCGCGACGCCGGGCTGGCCGACCGGGACCTCGCGCGGCTGCGCGCCCCGATCGGGCTCGACCTCGGGGCCCGCACCCCGCAGGAGACGGCCGTGGCGATCGCGGCGGAGTTCACCGCCGCCCGCCACGGCGGCACCGCGCTGCCCCTCGGGCAGATCAACGGGCCGATCCACCACGACCGCCCGGCTCCCGCCGGCGCGGCCTGAACCGGAGGAGAGGACGTTCCGATGCCATTGATGTTCCTGAACGGAGGCGCGATGCGCGGCGGCCCGCTGCATCACCTCCTCGGCGGTGCGCCGCTGGTCGCCGCGACCGGGACCGCGCCCCGCTACCGCTTCTACTCGGTGGCCGACCGGTGCCCCGCCCTCGCGCCCGTCGCGCACGGCGGCACCCGGGTCACCGGCGAGGTGTACGACGTCGCGATGGACGTGCTGCGCGACCGGCTGCTGCCCGCCGAACCGCCCGAACTCGAACTCGGCGTGATCGAGCTGGCCGACGGCTCGTCCGCGTTCGCCATGCTGTTGCGCAGGCCGTACACGTCCTACGTCGGCCTGATCGACATCACCGAGCACGGTAGCTGGCAGAGCTACCGGAACGCGTTGGGAGAAGCCGCATGACCGATCGGAGCGAGCGCGGCGAGCGGGGGGAGGGCCCGCGGCGGCCGGTGCCGGAAGGCGCGGCGGGCCGCCGCCCGCGGGCGGCGCGCACGCGGCCGCGGTGGGCCGTCAACTGCTCGATCCTGTTCACCGAGCTGCCGCTGCTCGAACGCCCCGCCGCGGCGCGGGCGGCCGGGTTCGACGCGGTCGAGTTCTGGTGGCCGTGGCCGGGCGAGCCCGTCCCGTCCGCCGCGGACGTCAACGCGTTCTGCGCGGCGATCGAGGAGGCCCGGGTCCGGCTGATCGGGCTGAACTTCTACGCGGGCGACATGCCGGCGGGGGAGCGGGGCGTCCTGTCGGACCCGGCCCGCGCCACCGAGTTCCGCGAGAGCGTCGCCGTGCTGGTCCGGATCGCCGAGCGGACGGGCGTCCGGTCGTTCAACGCCCTGTACGGGCAGCGGCTCGACGGCGTCGCGGCGGCCGAGCAGGACCGGGTCGCGACCGCCAACCTCGTGTTCGCGGCGCACGCGGTCGCGGCGCTGGACGGGACGGTGCTGATCGAGCCGCTCGCCCGGGGGATGAACGGTGCGTACCCGCTCGAGACGGCCGCCGACGCGATGGCCGTCGTGCGGCGGGTGCGGGCGGCGGGCGCGGCGAACGCGAAGTTCCTGTTCGACGCCTTCCACCTGACCGTGAACGGCGACGACCTGGAGAAGGTCGCGCGGGAGCACGCCGCCGACATCGGGCACGTGCAGATCGCCGACGCCCCCGGCCGGGGCCGTCCCGGCACCGGGGAGATCGACTTCGCACGCCTGTTCCGCGTGCTCGACGCGATCGGCTACGACGGCCGCGTCGCCCTCGAGTACCGGCCGGACGGGCCGACCGAGAAGGAGTTCGGCTGGATGGAGGAGCAGCGGGCATGAGCAAGATCGGTTTCATCGGCCTCGGGATCATGGGCGCCCCGATGGCGCGGCACCTCGTCGCCGCCGGACACGACGTGACCGGCTTCGACGTCGCCCCGAAGGGCCTGGACGCCCTCGTCGAGGCGGGCGGCGCGGCGGCGGGCGACGTGGCGGGCGCGGTCGCCGGCGCGGAGATCGCCGTGCTGATGCTGCCGCAGGACGAGCACGTCGAGGACGTGTTCTTCGGCGCGGGCGGCGTCCTGGAGAGCGCCGCGCCCGGCACGCTCGTCATCGACTTCTCGACCGTCCGGCCGGAGACGTCGATCCGGGTCGCCGAGGCGGGCGCGCGGAAGGGCCTGCGGGTGCTGGACGCGCCCGTCAGCGGCGGCGAGCGGGGCGCCGTGGACGGCGTCCTGTCCATCATGGTCGGCGGGGCGGGGGCCGACGTCGCCGCCGCCGCGCCCGTGTTCGACGCCGTCGGCCGGACCGTCCAGAGGGTCGGCGGGCCCGGCGCCGGGCAGTACGTCAAGGCCGCGAACCAGCTCCTCGTGGGCGGCACGTTCGCGCTGGTCGCCGAGGCGATCGTGCTGATGGAGGCCGCCGGGGTGGACGCGCGCGCCGGCATCGACGTGATCGCGGGCGGGCTCGCCGCGTCCCGGATCCTCGACCTCAAGCGCGAGTCGATGCTCGCCCGCGAGTTCGCGCCCGGCTTCCGCATCGACCTGCACCACAAGGACATGGGCATCGCCACGGCCGCCGCCCGCTCCGCCGGGGTGGCGCTGCCGATGACCGGGATGGTCGCCCAGCTCATCGCGGCCGCCCGCGCCCGCGGCCTCGGCTCCCTCGACCACTCCGTGCTGCTCAAGGTCGTCGAGGACCTCTCCGGCCGCGGCGCCGCCTGACATCCGAGCCGGAACGGACGGCCGGTCGTCCCGCCGAGCGCCAACTCCGATAGGAGACCGGCCGTCCGCCCCAGAAAGGACATTGCACCATGCCGAAGACACCCGTCATGCAGGCGGTCGTCGACGTGCTGAGATCCGAGGGCGTCGACATCGCCTACGGCTGCCCCGGCGCCGCGATCCTCCCGCTCTACAAGGCGCTGGAGGAGGACGGCGGCATCCGCCACCTGATCGTCCGGCACGAGGAGGGCGCCGCGCACATGGCCGACGGCTGGGCGCGGACGACCGGCGGCGTCGGCGTCGCGATCGGCACCTCCGGGCCGGCCGGCACCAACATGATCACCGGGCTGTACACCGCGCACGCCGACTCGGTCCCGATCCTGTGCATCACCGGGCAGGCGGCGTCGTCGAAGCTGCACCAGGAGGCGTTCCAGGCCGTCGACATCGTGGAGATCGCCAAGCCGGTCACCAAGTGGGCGGTGCAGGTCAGGGAGGCCGCGCAGGCCCCCTGGATCTTCCGCGAGGCGTTCCGGACGGCGCGCAGCGGACGCCCCGGGCCCGTCCTGATCGACCTGCCGATCGACGTCCAGCAGGAGCTGATCGAGTGGGACGCCTCGATCGACGCGCCGCTGCCGATCGCGCCCGTCGAGCCCCACCTCCCGCGCGTCGAACGGGCCCTCGACCTGCTGCTGGCCGCCGAGCGCCCGCTCCTGCTGGCGGGCGGCGGCGTCATCCTCGCCGGCGCGCACGCCGAACTCACCGAGCTGGCCGAGCTGCTGCAGGTCCCGGTGCAGGCGACGCTGATGGGCAAGGGCGCGATGGACGAGGACCACCCGCTCTACGCGGGCATGACCGGCGTGCAGACGTCCCAGCGGTACGGCAACGCGTCGTTCCTCGAATCGGACCTCGTGCTGGCCCTCGGCGCCCGGTTCGGCGACCGGCACACCGGGCGGCTCGACGTCTACCGCGAGGGACGGACGTTCGTCCACGTCGACATCGAACCCACGCAGATCGGCAAGGTGTTCGGGCCCGACCTCGGGATCGTGTCCGACACCCGGCTGTTCCTCCGCGCGATCATCGACCTCGCGCGGGCGCGCGGCGCCGGACGTCCCGCCGGGACGTGGGTCGCGCGCGTGCGGGAGCTCAAGGCGACGCTGACCCGCCGCGAGGACTTCGACGACGTGCCGATCAAGGCGCCCCGCGTCTACAAGGAGATCAACGAGTTCTACTCGGCCGACACCTACTTCGTCACGGCGATCGGGCTGTACCAGATCTGGGGCGGCCAGCACCAGAAGGCGCCGAAGCCCCGGCACTACCAGGTGTGCGGGCAGGCGGGCCCGCTCGGCTGGGAGATCCCCGCGGCGATCGGCGTCAAGACGGCCCTGGCCGCGTCCGAACCCGACGCCGAGGTGGTCGGGATCGTCGGCGACTACTCGTTCCAGTTCCTCGTCGAGGAGCTCGCGGTGGCCGCGCAGTACGACGTCCCGTTCGTCCTGATCATGCTGAACAACGAGTACCTCGGGCTGATCCGGATGGCGCAGGACCACGGCGGATACGACATGAAGTACGAGGTCGACCTGCACTACGACGAGTACGGCACCGACAACGTCAAGATCATGGAGGCGTACGGCTGCGCGGGCACCCGCGTCGCCGAACCGGACGGCATCCGGCCCGCGCTCGAATGGGCCCGCAAGGAGGCCGCCCGCACGTCCCGTCCCGTCCTCGTCGAGATCATGATCGAGCGGGAGGCCGACACCGCCAACGGCGTCCGCATCGACCGGATCCGCGAGTACGAGCCCGTCCCGTGACCCGCCGCGGGGACGCCGCGGCCCGCGGCGTCCCCGCCCCCACCGGAAGGAGCCGCGTGCCCCGCGACCTGGTGATCAGATCCCGCCGGACGGTCCTGCCGGACGGCGAGCGCCCCGCGGCCGTCGTCGTCCGCGCCGGCCGGATCGCCGCGATCGAGCCCCACGGCACGCCGTCCGACGTCGACCTCGGCGACACCGCGCTGCTGCCCGGGCTCGTCGACACGCACGTCCACATCAACGAGCCCGGACGCACCGAATGGGAGGGGTTCGCGACCGCGACCCGCGCGGCGGCGGCCGGCGGCGTCACCACCCTGATCGACATGCCGCTCAACTCCCTGCCGCCCACCACCGGCCCCGCCGCCCTCGCCGTCAAGCGCGCCGCCGCCGACGGCGCCTGCCACGTGGACGTCGGGTTCTGGGGCGGCGCCGTCCCCGGCAACCTCGCCGAGCTGCGGCCGCTGCACGAACGCGGCGTGTTCGGGTTCAAGTGCTTCACCGCCGACTCGGGCGTCCCGGAGTTCCCGCCGCTGTCCCCGGACGAGATGCGGGACGCGTTCGCCGAGATCGCGTCGTTCGGCGGCCTCGTCATCGTGCACGCCGAGGACCCCGGCTCCCTGACGGCCCCCGCGGGCGGCCACTACGCCGCGTTCCTCGCGTCCCGCCCGCCCTCCGCGGAACGCCGCGCCGTCGAACGCGTCGTCCGGCTCGCCGAGGAGACGGGCGTCCGCGCGCACATCCTGCACCTCTCGGCCGCCGACTGCCTCGCCCCGCTCGCGCGGGCGCAGGCCGCCGGGCTGCCCGTCACCGCCGAGACCTGCCCGCACTACCTCACCCTCACCGCCGGCGACGTCGAGGACGGCGCGCCCGGCGGGACGGCGTTCAAGTGCTGCCCGCCCATCCGCGACCCCGGCAACCGCGACGAACTGTGGCGCGGCCTCGCCGACGGCGTGATCTCCTGCGTCGTCACCGACCACTCGCCCTGCACGCCCGAGCTGAAACGCGGCGACTTCGCGTCGGCGTGGGGCGGCGTGTCGTCCCTCCAGCTCGGCCTGCCCGCCGTCTGGACGGCCGCGCGCGCCCGCGGCCACGACCTCGCCGACGTCGTCCGCTGGATGTCCGCCGCGCCCGCCGCGCTAGCCCGCGTCCCCGGCAAGGGCGCCATCGAGGTCGGCCGGGACGCCGACCTCGTCGCCTTCGACCCCGACGCGGCGTTCACCGTCGACCCCGCCGCCCTGCACCACCGCCACCCCGTCACCCCGTACGCGGGCCGCGTCCTCACCGGCGCCGTCCGGACGACCTGGCTGCGCGGCGCGCCCGCCGGCGACGTCCCGTCCGGCCGCCCGCTGAACCGATCGGAGGGTTCATGACCGAGCAGACAGGAACCGGTTTCACCGCGCTCCCCGACCTGGCCGTCCGGACGCTCGGCGGCTCCGTGCCCGCCGCCAGCGACGAGTCGTTCGAGGAGAAGGAGAACCTGATCAACCCGTGGGCGCCCGCGTTCCACCCGGAGCGGTTCGGGCCGAAGGGGCAGGAGTACGACGGCTGGGAGACGGCCCGGCGCCGCGGCCCCGGCCACGACTGGGCGCTCGTCCGGCTCGGCCTTCCCGGCGTGATCCGCGGCGTCGTCGTCGACACCGCCTGGTTCAAGGGCAACTACCCGCCGCACGCGTCCGTCGAGGCGTGCCGTGCCGACGGGTACCCGGGCCCCGCCGAACTCGCGGCCGCCGACTGGGTCGAGATCGTCCCGAAGTCCCCGCTGAAGGGCGACGCCGCGCACGAGTTCCCCGTCGAGGCCGAACGGCTGTTCACGCACGTCCGGCTGAACATGTTCCCGGACGGGGGCATCGCACGGCTGCGCGTGCACGGCGAGGTCGTCCCGGATCCGCGGCTGCTCACCGGGCTCACGATCGACCTCGCCGCCCTCGAGAACGGCGCGCGGGTCGTCGAGTGCTCGGACATGTTCTACTCGTCGCCCGACAACATGCTGTTCCCCGGCCTCGCCCGCAACCAGGCCGAGGGCTGGGAGACGGCCCGCCGTCGCGGCCCCGGCCACGACTGGGCGCTCGTCCGCCTCGCCGCCCGGGGCCGGGTCACGCTGGTCGAGGTCGACACGACGAACCTGAAGTTCAACGCCCCCGCCGAGGTCGCCGTCCGGGCGGTCCGTCCCGGCGACGGCGACCGGGCGCCCCTTCACGACGTGCTGCCGCGGACCCGCGTCCAGCCCGACACCCGCCACCGCTTCCGCGTCCCGCCCGTGGAGGCGTCCATGGTGCGGGTGGACGTCCATCCCGACGGCGGCCTGGCCCGCCTCCGACTCCTCGGCGAGCTGACCCCCGAGGGGGAGCGGACCCTGACCACCCGCTGGGACGCCCTCACCGCCTCGTGACTCGAGGCGCGGCCGGCGTCAGGACGCGGCCGGTCGCGCCTCGGGCACGGCGATCGTGCCCTGGGCGACCGCGCACAGCAGTTCCGTCCCGTCGCCGGACACCGTCGACAGGTCGCAGCGGCACACGATCCGGGTGCGTCCGGCGCGGACGACCCGGGCGTGGGCCCGCAGCAGCGTCCCGCGGGCGGGGCGCAGGTAGTCGATGGTGAACCCGGCGGTGACCAGCCGGGCCCCCGCGACGGTCCCCGCGGCGAAGGTCAGCGTGTTGTCCGCCGCGTAGCCGAGCACCCCGCCGTGCACGTGGCCGTCCTGCTGCCGCAGGTCGTCGCGGACGTCCAGTTCCAGGGTCGCCTCGCCGTCGCCGAAGGCGACCAGCCGGGCGCCGAGCAGCCTGCTGAACGGCTGCGCCTCCAGGACCAGCCGTGCGGTCGCCAGATCCACGGTCACGCTCATCTCCCACCTCACTTCACTAGTGAAGTGAGCATCGCGGGCCGGTGCCCCGGCTGTCAAGACCGCGTCGTGCGGCGGCCGCCGCGCGGGTCTGCCAGGATCGCCCTATGCCCGAGCCCGAACCCGACCCGCGCCTGTACTTCCTGCTGCAGCGCGCGGCGCACCGGCTGCGCACGGTCGCGGACCGGCGCTGCCTGGCCGCCGCCGGGGTGACCACCGCCCAGCTCGGCGCGCTGCTCGCCGTCCAGGACGAGCCGGACGCCACCCAGCGCGCGCTCGCCCGCACCCTGGGCCTGCGCGAGTCGGCCGTGACCGCGCTCGTCGCCCGGCTCGTCAAGGCCGGGCTGGTCGCGCGGCGGCCGCACCCGCGCGAGCACCGCGCCGTGGTCCTGGAGCTGACCCCGGGCGGCCGCGCCGCGCTCCGCGCCGCCCGCCCGGAGATCGACCGGTTCAACCGCGAGCTGCGGGAACTGCTCGGGGACGACGGATTCCTGTGCGCCTCGTCGGCCATGCGCGACCTGGCCCACTGGGATCCCGACGCCTCCGGCTGACCGGCGGGACGCTCCCCGTTCCCGGGAAATTTCTCGGCCGCGGGTCTGGAAGCGCTTTCTGGAAGGACGTAGCATCCGGTTCGAGCCCGTCTGGAAAGCGCTTTCAGAACGCCGGCGCCGACCGGACGACGTCCAGAGGAAGGGGCATCGTGATGAACGAGCACACCGCCGACACCGACCGGACCGAGGACCGGGCGGCCCGCTGGGTCACGCCCGACTACCAGATCGTGGAGACCTCGATGGAGGTCACGGCCTACCTCACGGCCGAGGACTGACCACCCCGCGATGCGGCTGCTGATACTCGGCACCGCGGCGGGCGGCGGCGTTCCCCAGTGGAACTGCGCGTGCCCGGGGTGCGCCGCCGCCCGCACCGACCCGGCCCGGCGGCGACGGCACGCGTCCGTCGCCGTCGAGGCCGCGGACGGGCGGTGGTACATCGTGAACGCAACCCCCGACATCGGCGAGCAGATCGAGGAGCACGCCGTCCTGCACCCCGGGCCCGGACGGCGGGACTCCCCGGTCGCCGGCGTGATCCTCACCGACGCCGAACTCGACCACACGCTCGGCGTGCCCCGGCTGAGGGAGGCGTCCGGGCTGCGGATCGTCGCGACCGGCGCGGTGCGCGCGGCGCTCGCGGACGGCCTCCGCCTCGACCGGGTGCTCGCCCCCTACGCGGGCCCGACGTGGGCGCCGCTGCCGGTGCGGGAACCGGAGCCCCTCGACGGCGGGCCGCTCGAGATCCAGGGCATCCGGGTCTCGGGCAAACGCCCCCGTTACGCCGCCGCCCTCGACGCCGGGGACGACGCGTGGGTCGTCGCGCTGCGCGTCCGGGACCGGCGGGACGGCAAGGTCCTCGTGTACGCGCCGTGCCTCGCCGACTGGCCCGCCGAGCTGGACGAGGCGCTCCGCGACGCCGACTGCGTGCTCGCCGACGGCACGTTCTGGGACGACGACGAGCCGCGCCGCGCGGGCTTCACCGAGCGGACCGCCACGCAGATGGGCCACCTGCCGATCGCGCGCACCGCCGCCCGGCTCGCCGCGCTGCCCGCCGCGCGGCGCCTGTACACGCACCTGAACAACACCAACCCCCTCGTCGATCCGGACGACGCCGGGCACCGGCGGCTCGCGGCGGCGGGGATCGAGGTCGCCAGGGAGGGAGCGGTGATCGAACCGTGAGCACGCCGACGACGGACCGGGCGCCCGCGTGGCCGGCCGCCGAGCTGGAGGACCGGCTCCGCGCGCTGGGCGCCGAGCGCTACCACCACCGCCACCCGTTCAACCGGCGGATGCACGAGGGCGGGCTGACCCGCGCGGAGCTGCGCCGCTGGGTGCTCAACCGCTTCCACTACCAGCGGCACATCCCCGTCAAGGACGCGCTGATCCTCGCGAAGCTCGGCGACGGCGCGCTGCGGCGCTCCTGGGTCCGCCGCGTCCACGACCACGACGGCGCCCCGGACGGCGACGGCCGCGACGGCGGCATCGAGCGCTGGCTGCGGCTCGGCGAGGCCGTCGGCCTGGACCGGGCGGTGCTGCTGTCCGGCGCGGGCGTGCTGCCCGGCGTCCGGCTGGCCGTGGACGGCTACGTCAACTTCTGCCGGAACGCGACCCGCCTGGAGGCGGTCGCGTCGTCGCTGACCGAACTGTTCGCGCCCGACCTGATGGCGACCCGGATCGCCGCGTGGGAGCACCACTACCCGTGGGTCGAGCCGGAGGGGCTGCGCTACTTCCAGGTCCGCGTCGGGCAGGGACGGCGCGACTCCGAGGAGGCCCTGGCGCTCGTCCACGCGTGGGCGCGGACCCGGGACGACCAGGAGCGGGTGCTGGCCGCGTTCACGTTCAAGTGCGAGGTGCTGTGGTCCCTCCTCGACGCGGTCGAGCACGCCGGGGAGGCCGCCGATGGCTGAGTGGCGGCCCGTCCTGGATCGTTCCGTCGTCCTGCGCCACGACCGCGTCCGCGACGCCGACCTGCTGCTCATGCCCGAGCGCGCGGTCCGGCTGAGCGGCGCGGGCGGCGGCGTCCTCCGGCTGTGCGACGGCAGCCGGACGGTCGCCGCCATCATCGCCGAACTCGCCGCGACGTACCCCGGCGCGCCGCTCGACGACGAGGTGCCCGCGTTCCTCGAACGGGTCCGGGCGGAGGGATGGCTGCGATGATCCCCGCGCCCTGGGCACTGCTCGCCGAGGTCACCCACGCGTGCCCGCTGCACTGCCCGTACTGCTCCAACCCGCTCGAACTCGTCCGCCGCGGCGCCGAGCTGCCCGCCGCCGACTGGGCGCGGGTGTTCGCCGAGGCCGCCGGCCTCGGCATCGTCCAGGCGCACGTGTCCGGCGGCGAACCCCTCCTGCGTCCCGACCTCGCGGAGATCGTCGCGTCCGCCGACCGGGCCGGCGTGTACACCCAGCTCGTCACCAGCGGCGTCGGTCTCACCGCGGGCCGCCTGGACGTCCTCCTGGACGCGGGCCTGAACAGCGTGCAGCTCTCCCTGCAGGACGCGCGCCGCCCGGGCTCGGACCTCATCGCCGGGCGCGTCTCCTACGACGAGAAGGAACGCGCCGCCGAGGTGGTCCGCGCCGCGCGGGTGCCGTTCGGGCTGAACGTCGTCCTGCACCGCCGCAACCTCGACAACCTGCAGGAGATCATCGAGGTCGGGTCCCGCTGGGGAGCCGACCGGATCGAGCTGGCCAACGCGCAGTTCCACGGCTGGGCCCTGCACAACAGGACCGCCCTCATGCCGGCCCGCGCCCAGCTCGAACGCGCGAAGGCCGTCATCGCCGCGTGGCGGGCGCGGCACGACCGTCCCGAGCTCGTCTGGGTGATGCCCGACCACCACGAGGGCGTCCCGAAACCCTGCATGGGCGGCTGGGGCGCCCGCTCGATCACCGTGGGCCCGGACGGCACCGCGCTGCCCTGCCCGGCCGCCTACGGGATCACGGGCCTCGCGTTCCCGAACGTGCGGGACGAACCCCTCGCGCGGATCTGGTCGGACTCGCCGGCCTTCAACGCGTACCGGGGCACCGGCTGGATGACCGGGCCCTGCGTCGAGTGCCCCCGCCGCGAGACCGACTTCGGCGGCTGCCGCTGCCAGGCCCACGCCCTCACCGGCGACGCCGCCCGCACCGACCCGGCCTGCGCGCTCTCCCCGGACCACCACCTCGTCCGCGAGGCGGCCACCGCCGCCGACGCCCCCGGGCCCCCGTTCGTCTACCGCCGCCCCGGCGCCTTCCGCTAGCCGGTGCGGAGACCCGGGACGCACGACGGCCCCGCGACCATGGGACGGTGCGCGGGGCCGGGACGTGCGCCCGGGGGTCAGGAGCCCTCGGCGGGCTCCTCCAGGAGGTCGTCGAACTCGCCGTCCTTGACGCCCGCGATGAAGGCGTCCCACTCGGCCTCGGTGAAGTAGAGGATGGGGCCCTCGGCGTTCTTCGCGTCGCGCATGACGACGGCCCGCTCACCGAAGTCCTTGTGCCGGACGGGGACGTCCTTGCCGTCGACGAACTCGATGATGACCCCGTCGCTGAGGATCGGTTCCTGCTCGGTCACTGCACACCTTCTTCGTCCCGGGGCTGTCGGCGTTCCAGGGTAGTGCGGAACGGGCCGGTCACACAGCGGAACGCCCCGGCCGCCCATGGTGGGGAGCGGCGGCCGGGGCGGGCCCTCACGGACGGGAGAACCCGAGCGTGTACTCGCCGGAACCGCTGTAGGAGTGCACCCGGTACCGGTAGTACCCGGCGGTGCCGTTGTAGGAGACGTTCTCGTCGGGCGTCGGGCTGGTCGACTCCGCCACCGTCTGCCAGGAGCTTCCGCTCCACTTCTGCAGGTAGAGGTCGAAGTCGGTGCCGTCGGGCCCGTCGAGGCAGGCGGTGTGGGCGCCGGACGACGTGCTCCGGTAGTAGCTCCCGTCCGGCTGGTACGCGCTCGCGCCGGACGACAGCGAGCCGGTCGCGGTCGTCTGGTGGCCGGTGCAGGAGCCCGGGTCCGGGCCGGGGCCGCCGTCACCGGAGGTGACGAGCTCGCGGCCCTGCCGCGCGAGGATCTGCAGCACCTCGCCGACCGGCTGGAAGTACATCTCGTCGCCGGATCCGTGGCCGTCCCGGCAGGATCCCGAACCGCCGGACGTGATGCCCTGCGCCTGGCCGTCCTCGGTGAAGAGCGCGCCGCCGGAGTCGCCCGGGTCGGCGCAGATGTTGGTGCGGATCAGCCCGGTGACGGTGCCCTCCGCGTACCGGACGGTCGCGCCGCGCTGCAGGATCTGCCCGCACCAGATCTGGGTGTTGGTGGTCGAGCCGGACCGGCAGACGCGCGTGCCGACGGGGGCCTCGACGGCACCGTTGATCGTCTGGTAGGTGCCGTTCCACCGGTTGACCTTGGCGGTGGGCGTCCACTGGCTGTTCGTGTCGACCCACGCGTAGTCGTCGCCGGGGAACGACGAGCCGCCGAAACGCCCCTGCGCCACCTGGTTGGCGCCGCTCGTGGTCTCGCCGGTGCCGCCGCAGTGCCCGGCGGTGATGTAGCCGCCGTCCACGGAGAACGCGACGGAGCATCCGGCGGACGGCGTCCAGTAGCGTTCGCCGCCGACGATGTCGTACATCGGGCGGGGCTTCGCCGCCGAGTGGACGTACTCGACCGCGCCCGCCTCGGCGCCGCTCGCCTTCACGAACCGCTGCACGGCGGCCCGCGAGGACGCCTTGACGACCACCCGGTTGCTCTCCGGGTCGACGTACCAGGCGGTGACGCCGTCCGGCGCGGACTTCGCGTGCCGGTTCAGCCTCGCCTGAACGGAGGTGAGGTCGCGGGCGTCGTACTTCACGACCTTGGGCGTCGCGCCCGCCTTCACGATCGCGGCGGACTCCGCCGCGTCGGTGGTGGCGACGACGACCTCGGCGGAGCGGCCGGAGCCGCGCTCGATCCAGGCGCCGCCGAAGTCGGCGCCGAGCGTCATCTCGAGCTTCTTCTGGATGCGCGCCGCTTTCAGGTCGGGGTCCGGTGCGGGGGCGGCCGGCGCGGCCTGGGCGGCCTGCGGCGCACCGGCCTGTGCGGCCGCCGGGGTCACCGGCATGGCGAGGAGGCCGGAGGCGGCCATGATGCCCAGCACAACGCGTTTGCGGGCCATGTGGCTCTCCTGGGGGGTGGGGGACGGGAGAGGGGAACGGGCGCCCGATGCCCGGACTGTACGACCGCGCGTGATCGGCCACAATGAATCGCCTTCGAGGGCTTTTTCAGTGTGGATTCCGTTGTCGTCGAAGGCGCGGCCCGTCCCCCGGCGGAAAAGGCGCGAACGCGCGGCCGGGCATCGGCGAAGCGGGAGTGACCGACGCTCACAGCGGAAGGCACGACATGACCCCTGACCCCACGCGGGCGGCGCCCCCGAGCCGCCCCCAGCCCCCCGGTCCGGCGGGCGGCCGCGCATGACGGCGCCGACCGTCGACGGCGACGCCGAGATCGTCCGGCGCTCGGTGACGGAACCGGAGTGCTTCGCCGGCCTGTTCGACCGGCACTACGCCGCGATCCACGGGTACGCGTCGCGCCGCCTCGGGCCCACGCTCGCGGACGACGTGGCCGCCGAGACGTTCCTGATCGCGTTCGACCGGCGCGGGAGCTACGACGCGTCCCGCGCGGACGTCCGGCCGTGGCTGTACGGGATCGCGTCCAACCTCATCGCGCGGCAGCACCGCGCGGAGGCCCGCCAGTACCGGGCGCTGGCCCGCGCCGGGTCCCGCGACGTCGAGGCCGGGCACGCCGACCTCGTCGCCGGGCGGCTCGACGCGCAGGCCGCGCGCGGGCCGCTCGCCAAGGCGCTGCGGAAGCTGTCGCGCGGCGACCGGGACGTGCTGCTCCTCGTCGCCTGGGCCGATCTCGGCGTGGCGGAGGCGGCCGAGGCGCTCGGCATCCCCGCCGGAACGGCGCGGTCGCGGTTGCACCGGGCCCGCAAGAAGATCCGCGCCGTGCTGGGCGGCGGCTTCGACTCCCGAGAGGACACCTTCTGATGAACGACATCGACGCACTGCGCGAAGCGTGGGACGAGCCGGCGCCGCCGTCGTCCGCCGCCCGCGCCGGCGCCCGCGCCGCCCTCATGGACCGCACCGCCGGCCGCGCGCCCGCCGCGGCC
>NZ_JBHTJA010000053.1:0-47114 GCF_042675525.1 Actinomadura sediminis | reverse complement strand
GCCGCGGCGGTCCGGCGCCGCACGCGGTCCACGGGGCGCCGCAGCCCGCGACGCTCCCGGCGGGCGGCGGGACGGCCGTGCTGGTGCACGAGGCCGTCCCGCCGCCCGGTCCGCGCCCGTCCGGGCCGTCCGGGCACCCGGAGCATCCCGGCACCCCGCCCAACCCGCAGCTCGCGCAGGCGATCATCAAGGAGGTCTACGGCCGGCCGGCGTCGGCGCTGGGCCGCCTCGGCCCGGTCGTCGCCGCCGCCGCGGCGGCGGGCGATCCGGTCGCCAAGCGGATCACCGAGGAGGCCGCCGCGTCGCTGCTGCGGGACGTGGACGCCGTGCGGCCCGCGCTGTCGGACCCGTGCGCGCCCGTCGTCATGCACGGGTCGGTGCTGCGCGAGGGCCCCGTCGCGGACGCCGTCCGGACCGGGCTGCGGCACCGGTTCCCCGAGGCGCCGCGCAGCGCGGGCGACGGGGCGGTCGGCGCGGCGGGGCTCGCCCTGCGTAGGCTGGGGCATCCCCTTCCCCACTGATGGGTGAGCCGGCCATGTCCCGTCGCATCTCCGCGCCGCGGTTAACCTGTGACGACGATCGAACCGCAGACCAAGTCGGGGGGCCTGGTCAGGTGCGTTTTCCACGGAGTTCACTCGCGCTCGCGACGGCGCTCGCGCTCGGCGCGTCGACGCTGGCCGCGTGCAGCGACGGTGACGGCGACGGCGGGACGGACGGGCGCGGCGGGTCCGGCGCGTCCGCCTCGGCCCGCGCGTCCGCGCCGCCGGACGCCTGGATCCCCGGGCACGTGGCGAAGATGAGCGTGCAGGAGAAGGTCGGGCAGCTGTTCGTCCCGACCTTCTACAGCCGCGCCGACGCGCTCCGCACGATCCGCCGGTACCACGTGGGCGGCCTCATCTACTTCCCGGAGAACTTCGGCTCCCCGGAGGAGACGGCGGCGCAGTCGAACGCGCTGCAGAAGGCGTCCAAGATCCCGCTGGTGCTGGGCGTGGACGAGGAGCAGGGCATCGTCACCCGCACGCCGTTCATCACCCGGTTCCCCGGCAACATGGCGCTGGGCGCGACGGCCGACCCGGCGCAGGCCCGCGCCGCCGCGCGCGTCACGGGCGCCGAGCTGCGCGCCGTCGGGATCAACCTCGACTACGCGCCCGTCGCGGACGTCAACGTGAACCCGCGCAACCCGGTCATCGGCGTCCGCTCGTTCGGGTCCGACCCGGCGCGGGTGTCGCGGATGGTGGCCGGCGCCGTCCGGGGCTACCAGGACGCGGGGGTCGCGGCCGTCGCCAAGCACTTCCCCGGCCACGGCGACACCGCCACCGACAGCCACACCGGGCTCCCGGTGATCTCGCACGACCCGGACGAGTGGCGGAAGACCGACGCGCCCCCGTTCGAGGCCGCGATCGGCGCCGGGGTGGACGCGATCATGACGGCGCACATCGTCGTCCCCGAACTCGACGACTCGGGCGATCCGGCGACGCTGTCGCGGAACGTGCTGACCGGCCTGCTCCGCGAGCGGCTCGGCTACGACGGCGTGATCACGACCGACTCGCTGCGGATGGAGGGCGTCCGGACGAAGTACGGCGACGGGGCCGTCGCGGTGCGGGCGATCCAGGCGGGCGCCGACCAGCTGCTCATGCCGCCCGACCTGCCGGAGGCGTACGAGGCGGTCGTGCGGGCCGTCGAGTCCGGGAAGATCACCGAGCGGCGGCTGGACGCCTCGGTCACCCGGATCCTGCGGCTCAAGCAGCGGCGCGGGCTGTTCCGGGAGGCGCGCGCGGACCCCGCGAAGGCCGCGTCGGTCATCGGCGGCGCGCGGCACGAGGCGACGGCGCGGCAGGTCGCGGAGAAGGCGATCACGGTCGTCGCCGACCGGGGCGAGGTGCTGCCGCTGAAGGGCAAGACGGTCGCGGTCACCGGCCCGAAGGCCGAAACGCTCGCGGGCGCGCTGCGCGACCAGGGCGTCCGGACGGCGTCCCCGGGCTCGGCGGACGTGACGGTGCTGACGACCGACGACGCCGGTTCGGCGACGGCCGCGCGGGTGCGGGCGCTCGGCGGGAAACCCGTGGTGGTGGCCGCGCTCGGCAGCCCCTACGACCTGAACTCGGCGGGCGGCGCGGCCGCCGCGGTGGCCGCGTACTCGTCCGGGACGGCGTCGCTGCGGGGCCTCGCGCGGGTGCTCGCGGGCACGGTGAAACCGACCGGGAAGCTGCCGGTCCCGGCAGGCGGGCAGCCGGTCGGGCACGGACTGGACTACCGGTAGGACGGGTCCGGCCGCCGGGGCGCGAGCCCCGGCGGCCGGACGCGCCGCGCGCGGAACCTCAGATGCCCAGTTCGTCCAGACCGGGGAGCAGCCCGCGGGCGCTGTCGCGGGCCTGCACCGCGGTCCGGGCCGTGCGCGCCGCCGCGGCGGCCTCCCGGCACTGGCCGAGGGTGTGCCGGGACAGCGCGGCCCGCACCAGCGGCAGGGACGGCGCGCTCATCGACAGCGACGTCACGCCGAGCCCGACCAGCACGCAGGCGAGCGCCGGGTCGCCCGCCGCCTCCCCGCACACCCCGCACGGGACGCCCGCGGCGGCCGCGGGGGCGACCAGGTCGAGGACGGCGGGCTGCCACGGGTCCTGCAGGTGCGCGAGCCCGCCGATCTGCCGGTCGGCGGCGCACGCGTACTGCGTCAGGTCGTTGGTGCCGATGCTGAAGAACGCCACCTCGGACGCCAGGTCGCCGGCGCGCAGCGCGGCCGCGGGCACCTCGATCATGACGCCGGGGGCGTCGATGCCGGCCTTGCCGCACTCGCGCGCGAAGAACGCCGCCTCCGCCGCGTCCGTCACCATCGGCGCCATGACCTGGAGCTTCGCGGTCGTCCCGGCGGACGCGCGGGCGAGCGCGCGCAACTGCGCGGCGAGCACGTCGGGATGCCGCAGCGACATCCGCAGGCCGCGCTCGCCGAGCGCCGGGTTCGGCTCCTCGCCGGGGGGCGGCAGGAACGCGAGCGGCTTGTCGGCGCCCGCGTCCAGCGTCCGGACGACCACGCGGCCCTCCGGGAACGCCTCCAGCACCTTCCGGTACGCCTCCTCCTGCTCGGCGTCGGACGGCGGCGCCGCCCGGTCCAGGAACAGGAACTCGGTGCGGTACAGGCCGACGCCCTCGGCGCCGTTCGCGAGCGCCGCCTCGACGTCCTTCGGACCGCCGATGTTCGCCAGCAGCGGCACCCGGTGCCCGTCCTTCGTCGCCCCCGGCCCGGCCGACTCGGCCAGCGCGGACGCGCGGGCCGCCGCGGCGGCCCGCGCGGCGGCCACCTCGTCGTCGGACGGGTCCGGGCGGACGGTGCCCGCGGCGCCGTCGACGAGCACCGGGGTGCCGTCGGCCAGCTCCGTCGCGCCCGGCAGGGCCACGACGGCGGGCACGCCCATCGTCCGCGCGATGATCGCGGTGTGGCTGGTCGGGCCGCCCTCCTCGGTCACGAACGCGACGACCCGCGCGGGATCGAGGACGGCGGTGTCGGCGGGGGCGAGGTCCCGGGCGACGAGCACGAACGGCTCGTCCGACTCCGGCACCCCCGGCATCGGCAGGCCGAGCAGCCGCGCGATCGTCCGGTCGCGGATGTCGTCCAGGTCGGTGACGCGGGCGGCGAGGTAGTCGCCCGCGCCCGCGAGCATCTCCCGGTACACGCCGAACGCCTCGAACACCGCGCGGGCCGCGGCCGTCCCCTCGCCGATCTTGGCGCGGACGCCGTCGGCGAGGCCGGGGTCGCGCGCCATGAGCGCCTGCGCGTTCAGGACGTCCCGGCCGTCGGTGTTGCCGGCGTCGGCGGCGCGGGCGCCGCGCTCCTCCAGGTCGGCGGCGACGGCCTCGAGCGCGCCGAGGGCGACCGCGTTCTCGGCCTCCGCGTCGCCCCCGTGCCGCGCGCCGGCCGGCGGTTCCGGCACCGCGCCCGCGATGCCGCGCACCGGCCCGAACCCTACGCCCGGGCTGACGCCCGCGCCCTGCAGCGGGCCGGGCACCCCCTCAGGCACCTTCGGGCTCCGGCGAGGACAGGAGCGCCTCCAGGCTGTCGAGCAGCGCGTCGGCGTCCTCCCCCTCGGCGGAGATCACGACCTCCTCGCCGTGCCGGGCGTCCAGGCCCAGCACCGCGAGGATGCTCTTGGCGTTCACCGGCTCGCCGCCGCGCTTGGCGACCGTCACGTCCATCGGCGCCTTCGCCGCGGTCTGCACGAACAGCGCGGCGGGGCGCGCGTGCAGGCCCACCTTCGACTCGATCCTCACATTGCGCTCGCTCACAGCACACTCCTCACCGGACGCCTTGTTCTTTACGTTCGTCCGCACCGGAGACGGGCACGCGCAGCGCGGGCCCCGGCGCGACGTTCACTTGTTGCAGGTCGGCGACCACGTGGTCGGCCTCGGCGAGCGCCGCGGCCGGCTGGGTCGTGGTGATGCCGACGCAGGTCATCCCCGCCGCCTTGACCGCCGCGACACCGGCGGGGGCGTCCTCGAAGCCGATCGCCTCGTCCGGCGGGACGCCGAGGTCGCGGGACGCCGCCAGGTACCCCTCCGGGTGCGGCTTGCCGGTCGTGACGTCCCCGGCGGTCAGCACGATGTCCAGCAGGTCGCGGACGCCGAGGAGGGCCAGCAGCCGCTCGGCGTACTCGCGCTGCCCGGACGTCACGACGGCGAGCGGCAGGCCCGCGTCCGCCAGCGACCGGACGAGCGCGACCGCCCCCGGGACGGGCACGGGCGGCGGCATCCCCGGCAGCGACTCGTACGAGACCGCCTCGTCGAACAGCTCCTCGGCCGTCCGGCCCGGGAACAGGTGCAGCAGGTCGCGCAGCACCTCCAGGCCGCGGCGCCCCGCGAACGAGGCGATCAGCGCCTCGTCGTGCGGGACGCCGTGCGACTCGAACAGCTTGCGCCACATGACGCGGTTGCGCGGCTCGCTGTCGATCAGGGTGCCGTCGAGGTCGAACACCGCGGCGCGCAGCGGGATCTCTACCGCCATGTGAAGAGCTCGGCCCCCTTCTCCACCTCGCCCGTCTCGACGACGTCCGACAGCGCGCCGTCGCCCGCGTCCAGCGCCACCACGGCGCAGACCGGGGAGCGGCCGCCCGCCTCGATCACCGCCGGGTTCCAGCCGACCAGCGGCTGCCCGGCGGTCACCTCGTCGCCCTCGGCGGCGAGCAGCTCGAACCCCTCGCCCTTCAGCTTGACGGTGTCGATGCCGAGATGCACCAGGACGCCGTGCCCCTCGGCGTCCACCACGACGTACGCGTGCGGATGCATCTTCACGATCTTCCCGGTGACGGGGGCGATCGCCTCCCCGGGACCGCGTTCGGGATCGACCGCGGTGCCCGGTCCGACCATCGCCTGGGCGAACACCGGGTCGGGCACCCCGGCCAGGCCGACGACGCGGCCGGACACCGGGGACAGTACTCGGGTCATGTGCAGGCCCCTTGTCGTTCGTTCAGCCTCGTTCGTTCAGCCTCGCTCGTGCAGCCTCGCTCGGCAGCCTTCGACAGACGCGTCAGTCGAGGATGTCCTCGATGTCGCTGGCGATCGTGTCGGCCTCGGGGCCCACCACGACCTGCACGACCGTGCCGCTCTTCATCACGCCGAACGCGCCGGCCGCCTTCAGCGCCGCCTCGTCGACCTTGCCGGGGTCGGAGACCTCCGTGCGCAGCCGCGTCGCGCACGGCTCGATCTCCTCGATGTTCTCGGCGCCGCCCAGCGCGGCGACGATCGCCTCGGCCTTGTCCATGTCGTCTCTCCTCGGTCCGGGGTGGGCTGGACCCTCTGGTGAACGGTCCTCGGGTGCCGGTGCTCAGGTCGTCTGAGTCACCTTGTTCAGGCCGCGCGGCACGTCGGGGTCGAGCCCGAGCCGACGCGCCAGGTTCTCGACCAGGATCTGGCCGGGGACGATCAGGCCCAGCGGCGCCACCCACTCGGGCAGGCCGGGGCCGGGGAGCGCCGCCGAGCACGCGGCGGCCAGGCCCGGCCCGCCGCCGACGCCGTACGCGGCCGCGCCCGCGCCCCGCACGCGCTCGGCGAGCGCGATCGTCCCGGAGAGCGTGGGGCCGGAGCCGGCGGCGACGAGCAGCGCGGGCGTCTGCGCGTCCACGACCGCGATCGGGCCGTGCAGCAGGTCCGCGTACGACAGGCCCATCGCGTGCAGGTAGCACGCCTCCTTGATCTTCAGCGCGAGCTCCAGCGCGGTGCCGAACGCGATCCCGCGCCCGGACACGACCGCGCCGGGGACGCCCGCCAGCTCCTCGACGATCCGGGGCAGCGCCTCGGACGCCTCGGTGGCCTCGATCAGCCCCGCGACCTCGTCGGGCACGCGGCGCAGGTCGTCCTCCGCGACGTCGGCGCCGAGGCCGAGCCCGAGGACGGACAGGGCCGCGAGCTGCGTCGTGTACGTCTTGGTCGCCGGGACGGCCTTCTCGTCACCGGCCCGCGTGAGCAGCGCGACCTCGGCGGCCTCCGCCAGCGGCGAGCCCTCGCCGTTGGTGACCGCCACGGTGCGGGCGCCGCAGTCGGCGGCCCAGTCCAGCGTCTCGACGATCTCCTCGGTCTTGCCGGACTGGCTGATCGCGACCGCGAGCACGCCCGACAGGTCCAGCCTCCGCCGGTAGGTCGTCGCGATCGACGGCGCCGCCAGCGTCGCCAGCCGGCCCGCGTGCGACTCCACCAGGTACCGCCCGTACACGGCCGCGTTGTCCGACGAGCCGCGCGCGATGAACAGCACCTGCCGCGTCTGCGCCGCCAGCTTCGCGATGTCGGCGGTGCGCGGCAGCAGCGCGTCGATCGTCCGGCGCAGCGCGTCCGGCTGCTGGCCGACCTCGGCGCGCATGAGACTGGTCATGAATCCCCTCCGAAGACTTCCTGCCCGTTGATCCAGGTCGTACGCGCCCGGTGGTCCGGGCCGAGATGCACCAGGTCGGCGACCGCGCCGGGCGCGATGCGGCCCAGGTCAGCGCGGCCGATCAGGTCCGCGGGGACGCGCGTCGCGGCGTCCACGGCCGCGGCCGGGTCGACGCCGATCGCGATCGCGTTGCCGACCGCCTCGTCCAGCCGCAGTCCCGAACCCGCGATCGTCCCGTCCGCGCGCAGCGGCGGGCCCTCCGCGGGCATGGTGATCGGCTCGCCGCCGAGGTCGTAGGTGCCCGGTGCCATCCCGGCGGACGCCGCCGCGTCGGTGACCAGGACCGTGCGTCCCGCGGCGGCGCGGAACACCAGGCGCGCGGCCGTCGCGGACACGTGGTGCAGGTCGAGGATCAGCCCGGGGCTGAGCCGGTCGTCGATGAGCGCCTGCGCGGCGACGCCCGGGTCGCGGTGGTGGACGCCGGACTGCGCGTTGAAGATGTGCGTGACCTTGCGGGCGCCCGCGTCGGCGGCGGCGGCGACCTGCTCGGCCGTCGCGTCGCTGTGCCCGACGCTCACCAGGACGCCCGCGTTCGTGAGCGTCCGGATCGCGTCGAGGGCGCCGTCGCGTTCGGGCGCGAGCGTCACGAGCTTGACCAGGCCCGTCTCGAGGAGCGCCGCGATCGCCTCGGGCGCCGGGTCGGTGATGAAGTCGGCGTTGTGCGCGCCCTTGCGCTTCTCCGAAAGGAACGGGCCTTCCAGGTGGACGCCCAGGACGCGCGTCCCGGCGGGGAGGCGGGGCAGCAGCCCGCGGACGCGGCGCAGCGCGTCCGCCTGCGTCTCGACGGGCGCGGTGATGAACGTGGGGAGGAACGAGGTCACGCCGGTCTCGGGGAGGCGCGACACGACCGTCCGCCAGCCCTCCTCGTCGGCGTCGACCATGTCGTACCCGAAGAACCCGTTCACCTGGAGGTCGACGAGTCCGGGCGCGAGGAGGCCGTCGCGCAGCCCGATGTCGGGCGTCCCGTCCGGGCGGCCCTCGCCGACCTCGGCGATCACGCCGTTCTCGACTCGGACGTATCCCGGGGAGAGCACGCGGGTAGGACCACCGGCAGGGGTGGTGATCATGCTTTCGGCCGTGATCAGTAGTGACATCTCTGCGCACGCTCCGTGACGCGGTGGTCGCTGGTCGTCGCCTCCGGCGACTGGTCTAGTCCGGACTAGACCAGTCAGCACCATACTGCACGAATCGGATGCAACTAAAGATGTCGGCCCGAACTCCTCCCATCGGGCCCAGCTCGGGGAGGTCATCGGCGCATGAGTACGGCAACCGCGACCGGCGACGGCGGCTCCGGCGACGGCGGAGTGCGCCGCGCCTGGTCGGCGGCGTTCGGCGTGCTGCAGCGCATCGGACGCAGCCTCATGCTGCCCATCGCCGTGCTGCCGGCCGCGGGCATCCTGCTCCGCCTCGGCCAGCCCGACATGCTCGGCGAGGACGGGCTCGCCTGGAACCGCGTCGCCGAGGTGTTCGCCGCCGCGGGCGGCGCCCTGCTCGACAACCTCGCGATCCTCTTCGCCGTCGGCGTGGCGATCGGATTCGCCAAGAAGTCCGACGGCTCCACCGCCCTCGCCGCCGTCGCCGCCTACCTGGTGTTCGACCGCGTCTCGAAGGTGATGTTCGCGCACACCGACGAGCTCCGCGCGTCCGTCGTCCAGCGGGTGCAGCAGGAGGACGGGTCGCTGGAGGAGACCATCGCGTACGGGCTGCAGAACCCGACGCAGGTCCTCGGCGGGATCGTCGTCGGGATCATGGTCGCGCTGCTCTACCAGCGGTTCTACCGGGTGAAGCTCCCGGCGTGGCTCGCGTTCTTCGGCGGGCGCCGGTTCGTCCCGATCGTCAGCGCGGCCGGGGCGCTCGTCCTCGGCGTCGTCTTCGGGTTCGTGTGGCCGACCCTCGGCGGCTGGATCAACGACTTCGGCGACTGGCTCACCGGCGCGGGCGCCGTCGGCGCCGGACTGTACGGCGTCGCGAACCGCCTGCTGCTGCCGTTCGGCCTGCACCACATCCTGAACTCGCTGATCTGGTTCGTCTTCGGCACCTACCGGGAGCCGGGCGGCGACGTCGTCCACGGCGAGATCAACCGGTACCTCGCGGGCGACCCGGACGCCGGGTCGTTCCTCGCCGGGTTCTTCCCCGTGCTCATGTTCGGCCTCCCCGGCGCCGCCCTCGCCATCTGGCGGGCCGCGCCCCCGCACCGCCGTCCCGCCGTCGGCGGCATCATGATCTCCGCGGCGCTCACCGCGTTCGTCACCGGCGTCACCGAGCCCATCGAGTTCTCGTTCATGTTCGTGGCGCCCGTCCTGTACGCGATCCACGTGGTGCTGACCGGGATCTCGATGGGCGTGCTCGCCGCCCTCGACGCCCAGCTCGGGTTCAGCTTCTCCGCCGGGCTCATCGACCTGCTGCTCAACGCGACCAAGAGCAACACCCGGCACCTGTGGCTGGTCGTCGGGATGGGCGTGCTGTACTTCTTCCTCTACTACGCGATCTTCAGTTTCGTGATCCGGCGGTTCGACCTGCCGACGCCCGGACGGGAGCCGGAAGAGGACATGCCGCCGGAGTCCAAACCGGACGCCCCGCCCAAGCGAGCCCGCTGACCTGCAAGAACGTCGATCTTGCGGGGCCGTCCTCGTGATCGCCCCGTTATCTTTTCGTGCATTGACATGCGTTTCGTCCTTGTGGTCTAGTCCGGCCTAGACCAGTCCGAAACCGACGCGCACCCGCACACCCCGACGATCATCGATCCGGCTCCGGCCATCGAGGACCCCCGTGACCATCGATCCGCACAGTCCCGTCCCGAAGTACTTCCAGCTCCGCGCGATCCTCCTCGACCTCATCGAGAGCGCGGAGCTGCCCGTGGACGCCCCCATCCCCTCGGAACGCGAACTGTGCGCCCGGTACGAGCTGTCCCGCATGACCGTCCGGCAGGGGGTCGACCAGCTCGTCACCGAGGGACGCCTCTACCGCGTCCCCGGCAAGGGCACGTTCGTCGCCCGGCCAAAGATCGAGATGCCGCTGCGGCTGGTGTCGTTCACCGAGGACATGCTGAGCCGCGGCCTGCGCCCCGGCGCCGTCGACCTCGACCGCCGCACCGTGCCCGCCGACGCGCACCTGGCCCGCGTCTTCGACGTCGAGCCCGGCACCCCCGTCCACGTCATCGAGCGGCTCCGCACCGCCGACGGCGAGCCGATGGCCCTCGAACGCGCCCACATCCTCGCGTCCCTCGCCCCCGACCTGCTCGACCGGCGGCTCGCCGACCGCTCCCTGTACGGCGTCCTCGAAGCCGTTTACGGGATCGTCTTCGACGCCGGCGACCAGACCATCGACGCCGGCCTCGCCGACGCCGCCGACGCCAGGCACCTGCAGATCTCCAAGGGCAGCGCCGTGCTGCTGCTGCAACGCCGCTCCTACACCGGAGGCGTGTGCGCCGAACTGGGCGTGTCCACCTACAGAGCGGATCGCTACCAGATCCACACGGCCCTCGGCAACCCCCCGCCGCACTCCTAAACCCCCAAGGAGGAACCCCCGATGACAGCGACAACCGTGGACTCGGCGCCACGCCGAGGGTCGAGCGTGCTGGCGGTGCTCCAGCGCATCGGCCGCAGCCTCATGCTGCCGATCGCCGTCCTTCCCGCCGCCGCGCTGCTGCTGCGCTTCGGCCAGGCCGACATGCTCGGCGAGGACGGGCTCGGCTGGAACCGCGTCGCCGAGGTGTTCGCCGCCGCGGGCGGCGCCCTGCTCGACAACCTCGCGATCCTCTTCGCCGTCGGCGTGGCGATCGGATTCGCCAAGAAGTCCGACGGCTCCACCGCCCTCGCCGCGGTGGTCGGCTACCTGGTGTTCGACCGCGTCACCAAGGTGATGTTCGCGGAGACCGACGAACTCCAGGGCAGCGTCGTCATCACCAAGATGGTCGACGGCACCGAGACCCAGGCCATCGACTGGGGCGCCAAGAACCCGACCCAGGTCCTCGGGGGCATCCTCATCGGCCTCGTCGCCGCCCTGCTCTACCAGCGGTTCTACCGGATCAAGCTGCCGACGTGGCTCGCGTTCTTCGGCGGCCGCCGGTTCGTCCCGATCGTCACCGCGGGCGCGGCGCTGGTGCTCGGCGTCGTCATCGGCTTCGTCTGGCCCGTCCTCGGCGGCTGGCTCACCGACTTCGGCGACTGGATCACCGGCGCGGGCGCGGCGGGCGCCGGCATCTACGGCGTCATCAACCGCCTCCTGCTGCCGTTCGGCCTGCACCACATCCCGAACTCGCTGATCTGGTTCGTGTTCGGCGAGTACCAGACGGCCGACGGCGGCGTCGCCACCGGCGAGATCAACCGGTACCTGGCCGGGGACCCGGACGCGGGCGGCTTCCTCGCCGGGTTCTTCCCCGTGCTGATGTTCGGCCTCCCGGGCGCCGCCCTCGCCATGTGGCACGCCGCGCCCAAGCACCGCCGCCCGGCGGTCGGCGGCATCATGATCTCCGCCGCGCTCACCGCGTTCGTCACCGGCGTCACCGAGCCCATCGAGTTCGCGTTCATGTTCGTCGCGCCGCTGCTCTACGGCGTGCACGTCGTCCTGACCGGCATCTCGATGGCCATCCTCGAAGCCGCCGGAGCCCAGCTCGGGTTCGGCTTCTCCGCCGGCCTCATCGACATGCTGCTGAACGCCCGGAAGGACAACACCGAAGGACTGCTGCTCATCATCGGGATGGGCGTCCTGTACTTCTTCCTCTACTACGCCATCTTCAGATTCATGATCGTGCGGTTCAACATCCCGACGCCGGGCCGCGAGCCGGACGACATGGAGTCGGTCGCCGCCGACCCGGGGGCGGACCCGGAGATGGCGGGCGTCGCCGCCAAGAGCAAGAGCAAGGGCAAGGGCAAGGGCAAGGCGCGCGAAGCGGAGGCCCCGTCGTCCGACGCCAGCGGCTCGTCCGATGCCAGCGGCTCGTCCGACGCCAGCGGCTCGTCCGACGCCAGCGGCTCGTCCGATGCCACCGGCTCGTCCGGCGACGGCGACGGCGCGGGCGACGACTCCGGCTCGTCGCGGGACACCCCGCCGAGCAGCTGAACCATCCCCGGGCGGCCGCCCCACCGGCCGTCCGGCCCCGCTGAGTCCCGGCTCCCGCACCTCCCATCGGGACTCGCCCCCGCGGCGGCGGAGCGCCCCCTCCCAGGGCGCCCCGCCGCCGCTTCGCGTACACCCCGCCCGCCCGCGACGCACCCCGCCCGTGACGCACCCGGCTCGCAACGCACCCAGCTCGCAACGCACGCCGCGCGGGTGCGGCGGATACGTGATCGGCCGCATCCGGCCAGCCCGTATTTCCGCGGGCGCCCGGCGCCTCTTTGTCTCGGCAGCACCCGAGCAGGAGGTCCCGATGAGCCGTCGCCCGATCCCGAACCGCCGACCCGGCACCGGCCGCGGCCCGGACGCGCCCACGATCGTCCGCATCGGCCGGCACCGGGCCTCGCCGCGCACGGACGGCGCGCTCGCGCTCGCCCGCGTCCCGGGCGCCCAGGCGCTCGACGGCGCGCTGCGGATCGTGCGGCCCGGCGACGACGCCGAGGCCGAGGTGCGCAGGGTCGCGGACACGGCGCTGCTGATGGTCGCCGAGACCCTCGCGGGGACCCGGCCGCCCGCGCGGCTCTCGCTGATCGCCGTCCCCGAGGTGTGCCACGCCCTCGGCACGCGCCGCGCGGCGCCGCCCGCACGGCGCGTCGTCCCCCCGCGCGTCCTCACCAGCTGGTTGCAGCGTCCCGCGCCGACGGCGGCCGAGACCGGCGCCGTCATCGTCGTCGCGGGCCGCGTGCACGCCCTGGCGCTGCGGCTGGAGCACCTGCGCGGCCGGTGGCGCTGCACCGCCGTCGAGACCACGGCGTTCTAGGGCCGGACACGCGAACGGCCCCCGAGGTGTCCCCCGGGGGCCGCCTGCGCGAGCGCCGGCTCCGCTACTTCTTCGCGCGCGGGTCGCCGTGGCAGCGCTTGAACTTCTTGCCGGACCCGCACGGGCACGGCTCGTTGCGCCCCACACCGGCGTACGGGTCGTCCGCCTCCTCGCTGTGCGTCTCGACGCCGCCCTCACCGTCGACGGTCGGGGCCGAGTACTCCAGCTTCTTCGGGCGGTCCGGCTCGCCGAGGCCCTTCGCGACGATCGCCGGGGCCTCGTCGGCCTCGCCGTCGTCCTTCGCGCCGTCCCCGGCCTTCTCCGCGGCCTCGTCCTCGGCGGTGTCCGCCGAGGCCGACTTCGCCACCGACACCGGCTCGGCGCCGACCTTCGGGGCCTGCGGCTGCTCCTCCACCTCGACCTCGAGGTTGAACAGGTAGCCGACCGACTCCTCCTTGATGCCGTCCAGCATCGCGTTGAACATGTCGTAGCCCTCGCGCTGGTACTCGACCAGCGGGTCGCGCTGCGCCATGGCCCGCAGGCCGATGCCTTCCTGGAGGTAGTCCATCTCGTAGAGGTGCTCGCGCCACTTGCGGTCCAGCACCGACAGGACGACGCGGCGCTCCAGCTCCCGCATGACCTCGGAGCCGAGCGCCTCCTCGCGCTTCTCGTACGCCTTCTGCGCGTCCTCGCGGATCTTCTCCGCGAGCGTCTCCGCGTCCAGGTTCGAGATGTCGCCGCCCGCGGCGTCCTCGACCAGCTCGTCGACCGTCATCGAGACCGGGTAGAGCTGCTTGAACGCCTTCCAGAGCTTCTCGAGGTCCCACTCCTCGGCGAAGCCCTCGCCGGTCGCGCCCGCGACGTAGCCCCCGACGACCTCGTCGATCATCCGGCGGACCTGCTCCTGCAGGTCCTCGCCCTCCAGCACCTTGCGGCGCTCGGCGTAGATGACCTTGCGCTGCCGGTTCAGCACCTCGTCGTACTTCAAGACGTTCTTGCGCATCTCGAAGTTCTGCTGCTCGACCTGGCTCTGCGCCGACTTGATCGCGTTCGTCACGATCTTCGACTCGATCGGGACGTCGTCCGGGATGTTCAGCCGCGTCATGATCGCCTCGACGCGGGCCGAGTTGAACAGCCGCATCAGGTCGTCCTCGAGCGACAGGTAGAACCGGGACTCGCCCGGGTCGCCCTGCCGGCCGGACCGGCCGCGCAGCTGGTTGTCGATCCGCCGCGACTCGTGCCGCTCGGTCGCCAGCACGTACAGGCCGCCCGCCTCGACGACCTCCTCGTGCTCGCCCTTGACGGCCTCCTTGGCCTTCTCGAGCGCCTCCGGCCACGCCGTCTCGTACTCTTCCGGCGTCTCCAGCGGCGACAGGCCCCGCTGGTGCAGCTCCAGGTCGGCGCGGAAGTCGGGGTTCCCGCCGAGCATGATGTCGGTGCCGCGGCCCGCCATGTTCGTCGCGACGGTGACGCTGCCCTTGCGGCCCGCCTCCGCGACGATCGCGGACTCCTGCTCGTGGTGCTTGGCGTTCAGCACCTGGTGCGGGATGCCGCGCCGCTTGAGCATCTTGCTCAGCCGCTCCGACTTGTCCACCGACGTGGTGCCGACCAGGACCGGCTGGCCCTTCTCGTGCCGCTCCGCGATGTCGTCGACCACGGCCTCGAACTTGGCCTGCTCGGTCTTGTAGACGACGTCGGCGACGTCCTCGCGGATCATCGGCTTGTTCGTCGGGATCGGCACGACGCCGATCTTGTAGGTCTTGTTGAACTCCGCCGCCTCGGTCTCGGCGGTGCCGGTCATCCCGGACAGCTTGTCGTAGAGGCGGAAGTAGTTCTGCAGGGTGATCGTGGCGAGCGTCTGGTTCTCGTCCTTGATGGACACGCCCTCCTTGGCCTCGATGGCCTGGTGCATGCCCTCGTTGTACCGGCGGCCGTGCAGGATCCGGCCGGTGAACTCGTCCACGATCAGGACCTCGCCGTTCATGACGACGTAGTCCTTGTCGCGCTTGTACAGCTCCTTGGCCTTCAGCGCGTTGTTCAGGAAGCTCACCAGCGGCGTGTTCACCGAGTCGTACAGGTTGTCGATGCCGAGGTAGTCCTCGACCTTCTCGACGCCCGACTCGGTGATGCCGACCGTGCGCTTCTTCTCGTTCACCTCGTAGTCGCCCGGGCCGTACTCGTCGACCTGCCCGGCGGTGCTGATCAGCTCGGCCCGCTTCAGCCGCGGGACGATCTTCGCGAACTCCGCGTACCACTTGGAGTTCTGCTCCGCCGGACCCGAGATGATCAGCGGGGTCCGGGCCTCGTCGATCAGGATCGAGTCGACCTCGTCGACGATGGCGAAGTTGTGGCCGCGCTGGACGCACTCGTCCAGGCTCCACGCCATGTTGTCGCGCAGGTAGTCGAAGCCGAACTCGTTGTTCGTCCCGTAGGTGATGTCGGCGTTGTACGCCGCCCGGCGCTCGTCCGGCGTCATCTGCGGGAGGATGACACCGACCTCGAGCCCCAGGAACTGGTGCACGCGCCCCATCCACTCGGCGTCCCGCTTGGCCAGGTAGTCGTTCACCGTGACCACGTGAACGCCCTTGCCGTCGAGCGCGTTCAGGTACGCGGGGAGCACGCACGTCAGGGTCTTGCCCTCGCCGGTCTTCATCTCGGCGATGTTGCCCAGGTGCAGCGCGGCCCCGCCCATCAGCTGGACGTCGTAGTGCCGCTGCCCCAGCACCCGCTTGGCTGCCTCACGCGCGGTCGCGAACGCCTCGGGGAGCAGGCCGTCCAGACTCTCGCCGTCGGCGATGCGTTCCCGGTACTTGTCGGTCAGCTCGCGCAACTCGGCGTCGCTCATATCGAGGAAGTCCTCCTCGATCGAGTTGACCTGATCCGCGAGCTTCTTGAGCTTGCGCAGGGTTTTTCCCTCGCCCGCACGAAGGATCTTGTCGATGACTGGCGGCACTCTCGAAGGCTCCTTGCAGATCGTGGTTGACCGCTCCCGGCGGCACGCACACCACTCGTACGATGCCCATCGTAGGCGAGACCCAGAATGGTCTAGCTCACTCCCGCGGCGCAATCGTTGCGCCCTGTTTGATCCTCCGGGTCACGGAGAGGATCTTTCACACGACGGAGGGAGGCCCCCATGTCCGAAGAGGCCAGCGGTACGCACGCCGGACGCCCCGGCTCCTGGCTGGCCGTGTCGATCATCTTCGCCGGTTTCGTCGTCGGCGGCGTGGCCCTGTGCATCGGCCCCGCCTGGATCATGTTCTGGATCGGCGTCGGCATCATCGTCCTGGGAATGATCGTCAGCGGCTTCGTGCACCTGTTCGCGGACGTCGTCGTCGACGCCCCGCGGGTGATCCCCGAGATCGTCGACTACTCGCTCTTCGGCTCCCGCAGCGACAAGCGCCGCGGCGGCCCTCGGGGCGAGGCCCTCGACCGTCCCGTCGCCACCGACCCACAACAAACCCCGCACGGCTGATTCTTCCCGGCACCGCGGCCCCAGGCCCGGCCCCCGGCCCACCCGGCCGGGGGCCGGGCCGTCCGGTCAGGGGCGCTCGGCGGCCAGCGCGGCGGCGACGAGGGCCGGGTCGGCGTCGATCCGCTCCACCCGCACGTCGTCGCAGCCCACCCACTCGGCGGCGCGCCACAGGGCGGTCGCGAGCGCCGCGGCCGACGCCTCCGCCCGCGCGGCGGTCCGGACCGCCCACGGTTCGAACGACGCCTGCCGGGCGACCAGGGTGCGGCCCTCGCGGGCGGGGTCGACGCGGCCGATGAGGCGCCCCCCGGCGAGCAGCGGCATCGTGAAGTAGCCGTGCACCCGCTCGGCCTTCGGCACGTACGCCTCCAGCCGGTGGTCGAACCCGAACACGCGAGACGTCCGCGCCCGGTCCCACACCAGCGAGTCGAACGGCGACAGCAGCGTCGTGACGTGCCGCCCCCGCGCCGGGGCGTCCAGCGCCTCCGGGTTGGCCCACGCGCGCCGGTTCCAGCCGGCCACCTCGACGGGGACGAGCCCGGTACCCTCGATGACGCGCTCGACCTCGTCCTGCCGGACCCGGTAGTAGTCCGCGAGATCCGCACGCGTCGCCACCCCGAGCGCCCGTCCGGCCCGCCGCACGAGCTCGGTCAGGCACGCGTCGTCGTCGAGGTCGCGGGCGAGCAGGTCCGCGGGGACGGCCCGTTCCGCGAGGTCGTACACCCGGCGCCACCCGACCCGCCGCACGCAGACGACCTCGCCGACGTCCAGCAGCCACTCGATGCCGATCTTCTGGTCGCTCCAGTCCCACCATTCGGCGCTCGCCTTGGCGCCGCCGAGCTCCCGGGTGGTGAGCGGCCCGTCCGTCCGGAGCCGCTCCCGCACGACGTCCGTCACGCCCTCCGGCACCCTGTGCCAGCGCCAGCCGCGGCGCGCGTAGGCGCGGCGCCGGAACGCGAACAGCGGCCAGTCGTCCAGCGGCAGGATCGACGCCGCGTGCGCCCAGTACTCGAACGCCACCGGCGTCCCGTTGCCCCAGAACGCCGCCTCGACCGGGCCGCGCCCGACCGCGCCGAGGCGCGCGTACGGCACCAGCTCGTGCGACCTCGCGAGCACCGAGATCGTGTCGAGCTGGACGGCGCCGAGCCGCCGCAGCACCGCGGGCACCCCGCCCTTCCCGCGCGCGCCCAGCAACCCCTGGGCGCGCAACTGCAGCCGTCTCGCCTCGTCCGCGCTGAGCTCCATCACGCCCGCGATGCTACGCCACGACACCGACAAACCTCGTTTACCGGTCGCCCCGGGTGGCTCCGTCCGGCCGGGTCCTCCTGCAGGCACGCGGTCCCCCGGACCGCGCCGGCCCTACCGGCCCGGGCCACCCGACGAGCCCACCGGCAACCTCGACTCCCGCCCCGGGCCGCGCCGGTCCTACCGGCCCGGGCCACCGTCTTCCGGGACGGCGCGGATCGGCGCCGCCCGGCCGGAGCCCGCGGCTCGACGGGCGATGCGCCGGCCCGGCCGGCGCCCTCCCGCACGGACGGGGCGGAGCGCCCACACCGTGCGGGCGGCGATCAGGTTATTTCCAGGAGCTTTTCACGGACGGCGTAGACGACGGCCTCCATCCGGGAGTGCAGTTGCAGCTTCTCCAGGATGTTGCGGACGTGGTTCTTGACCGTGTTCTCGGAGATGAAGAGCTCGCGGGCGATCTCCCGGTTGCCGAGGCCCCGGGCGACCAGGCGCAGGACCTCCATCTCGCGGTCGGTGAGCTTGGGGGCGGGAACCTGCTGGGTGCGTTCCTCGCTGCGTTTGGCGAGGGACGCGAACTCGGTGATGAGCTTGGACGCCATGGACGGGCTGATCAGCGACTGCCCGCCGTGCACGGCGCGGACGGCCTGCGGCACCTCGTCGATGGAGATCTCCTTGAGGAGGTAGCCGGTCGCCCCCGCCTTGATCGCCTCGAAGAGGTCCTCCTCCTCGTCGCTGATCGTCAACATGACGATCTTCGCGCTCGGCGCGGCGTCCTTGATCGCGGTGCACGCCTCGATGCCGCTGCGGCGGGGCATCCGGATGTCCATCAGGACGACGTCGGGCAGCAGGTCGCCGGCCATCTCGACGGCCTCGTGCCCGTCGCCGCCCTCGCCGATGACCTCGATGTCGTCCTCTTCCTGGAGGACCATTTCCAGACCGCGGCGGAACAGCGCGTGGTCGTCGACGATGAGCACGCGGATCGGGTCGGCCGACTCGGCCGGCTGCGCCGCCTCCCGGTCGGCAGGGGTCGCGCCGGCGCCGGCCCGACGGGGTGCCGCCGCGGAGCTGCGAGCCTCGGGATTCTCGCTCACCTGAGTCGCGGCGTGGAGGAGACGCCGCTTCCCCCTTTCACTTTGGGTGATCTGGGATTACCGGAGGGTCGGTTCCGGGTCCCGGAACCGTGCGGGGTCCGGGGTCGCCCCCGGTGAAAGTACGGTGCCCGGGCCTCCCCGGGGCGGTCTCGGGTTCTGTCGCTCGGTGCCCGGGCGCACCGCGCGGCGGTGTCCGGACGGTCGGGCGGACCCGGAGGGGCCGGGTCTGCTCCCGGGATCGAGCCGTTGCGGTCGCCTCCGATCGAATCTGCGTTTGTGTCGTCCTCGGGAACCTAAGGGGTCCGAAGACGGATCCGGGGGATTTCGGTCGGGTGTCTCCCGGAGAACTGCCGCGGGCCCCGGGGAGGTTCCCGGCGGGGCGCGGCGCGCCTCCGGGCTCCGACGCGGGACGGTGGCCCGGACGGGCGGGCGACGGCTGCGCCGCGCCCGCCGTCCCGGACCACCGCGCCCGCGGAACGGCTGTACGCCTTTTCAGATCATGACATGGTTCGGACGGTCGGCGAGCATCCGATCACTCTTCGACGAGCCTGATCACTCCGTAGTCCCAGCCTCTTCTCCGGTAGACGACCGAGGGGTGGCCGGTGGCCTTGTCCCGGTACAGGTAGAAGTCGTGCCCGACGAGCTCCATCTCGAACAGCGCCTGCTCGATGCCCATCGGCTCGGCCGTGTGGAACTTCTCCCGCACGACGACGGGCCCGTCGCCCTCCATCGGGATCGGGACGATGTTCTCGTCCGTCGATACCGCGGTCTCGGGGTCGGGCCGCTCCTGGACGGCCGTGTGCGCCGCCCGGGCCGCGCGCGGCGGCGGTTCCGGCGCCGGGAGCGGCGGCTCCGGGATCGGTTCCATCGTCGCGAGCTTCGCCCGCGCCCTGCCGCCGTGGCTCTTGCGGCGCTCGGCGCCGCGGCGGAGCCTCGACTCCAGCTTGTCCAGCGCCAGATCGAACGCGCCGTAGCGGTCGTCGGCCGCCGCCTCGGCCCGGATCACCGGGCCCCGGGAGCGGATCGTCAGCTCGACTCGCTCGCGCTGGTCGGCGAGACGCGGGTTGTGCTCCTCAGAGACCTCCACATCCACGCGGATGACCTTCTGGTTGAGCCGCTCGATCTTGGCCAGCTTGCCGTCGACGTGCCGACGGAACCTCTCGCCTACGTCGGTGTGCCGGCCCCTCACGGTGATGTCCACGCGGGACTCCCCCCTTCTCCCGGTTGCGTTCTCCGCCTTGACCGGGGCCCTGACGTCCCCGGTTCGGGCGCCACAGCACGGTGGGTCGCACCCGCCCGGCCGACCTGGTCTTCGTCCCCACATCCGCCTGCTGAGGGGCTCGCGGCGCTCTCGCCACTACTGCCCTTCTCCCGGTTCGGGGGATGTCGGATCCCCCGACGGGGCAGGACTTACCTCTAAGGCGCACCGTGATCGGTCGACGAGAAGTCGCCTTACGTGGGCCGTTTCGCCTGCGCCTGGCATCGGCTAGCCGGATCGTCTGCCGCGTTCCCGAGGAACGCTGCGATCCGACGCAACCACGGACCCGGGCGGGTGCCATGTCAGGAACGCTAACCCCTTACGCCTCGAATGTCAGGGGGGTGAGGCGAGGAAAAACTCACGGTCCGTCATCGATGATCGCCGCAGCGACGTCCCGCGGGCCCTCCACATGCCGTGATGCCCCCTGGGCACGGGGCTCGCGCGCCCGGCTCCCCCGCAGGTCAGATCGCCCTGACCCACAGGTGAGTTTGCGCAAGATCTACTCCCTTCGTCGGGCTGCACGTGCGCGGTGCCGGAGGCGCCGCCAAGGGCCGCGAAGGCCGACCACGTTGAGTAACAACCTGTCGAACCTTTGGGGATACGTGAAGAAAGTCACCGTTCATCCCCATCGGCGCGGCGTCATCGCCACCGTGGCGGTGCCCACCACCTCGGCTCCCGCCGCGCGCAGGGCCCGCGCCGCCTCGGTGAGCGACGCCCCGGTGGTCACCACGTCGTCCACGAGGACGACGCGCCGCCCGGCCACGGGCGCCCGCACCTCGATGGCGCCCCGCAGGTTGGCCGCCCGCCGCGCCGCCGTCAGCCCCGCCTGATCGGCCACCCGCCGCCGCTGCCGCAGCGCGTCCACCGCGGTGACCGCGATGCCCTCCGCCCGGAGCCGCCGTACCGCCACCCGCACCACCTCGCCCGTCACGTCCCGCCCCCGCCGGCGCCGCGCCGCCCGTCCCGAAGGCACCCACACCACCCACACCTCGCCCATGTCCGCCACTCCCGCCACCTCCGCCGACCTCCTCCTTGCGCCGCCCACTACGGACGGCGGAGCCCTGGCCCCACGTGCGTCCGGCCCGTCCACGGCCGCCTCTGATGCGCGCGTCCCGGGCTCGCGACGGTGAGCGTCGGGTTCCGGGGGTGCGGCGTCGGCGGCGGGAGGCTTGGGGGGCGGTGGTGTGGTGCGGGGTGGGGGCTGGTTTGGCTGGGTGGTGAGGGACGGGCCGTTGTGGGGGCGGGTCGGTTTTCTTGGGGCTTGGAGGGCGGCTCGGATGGCGGTTGCCAGGGCCTCACCCAAAGGGGCGGCCAGCCGGGCGCGGCCGTGCTCCTTGTAGGCGGACAGGACGGCCTTCACGGGCCCCTGGTAGTGCGCGACCGTGCAGGGGCGCGGGACGCCCGCGAGGGCGGGGCCTCGGACGGCCGGGGCCTGCAGGGGCAGGGCGCAGACGGGGCAGAGGAGGACGGACGGGCGGCCGCAGCCCGCGCAGTTCTCGGGGAGGACGAGGTCGAGGATCGCCGTCAGCAGGTTCATGGGACCGACGATGCCCGGCGGGCCGCGGGGACGGCGGAGAAACCTCGGCCTGTGGATAACTCAGCGCGGGTAGTAGGGGTCGCGGCCGGGGACCGGGCAGATCCACTCGCTGTAGGTCTGCGAGGGGGACCGCTGGCGGCAGATCTTCTGGCCGGTCCCGGAGCGGGTGCCGATGAGGACGGGCGCGCCCGGGGCGGCGGTGATCGTCTCGGGTTCGCCGAGGGAGCCGACGCCGAGGGGGGTGATGGCGCTGCCGCTCACCGGCATCAGGTACGGGAGCGTCTGGGAGTCGCGCTTGGCGCGGCCGAGGACGGCGAGGGTGCCGTAGTCGCGCCAGGCGATGTCGACGGCGTCCTGCAGTTCGGAGCTGACGGGGAGGAACGCCCCGACGTCCAGGGTGCCGTCCGGGGCGTGGGCGATGCGGCCCACCTGGATCTGGGGGCGGCCGTCGATGCGGACGATGACGGCGGCGCGGACGCCGTCGCGGGCGACCTGGAAGGCGAGGACCTCGCGGCCGCTCAGGCCCCAGTGGGCGGCGCGGACGGGCGGCCGGCCGGGGCCGCGCACCCAGAGGGCGGAACCCTCGGACGTGCTCTCCACCGTCCACAGGGTGCCGTCGGGGCTCCAGGACGGCGCGGTGAAGCGGGCGCCGTCGCGGGCGTTCAGCAGGACGCGGGACACGGCGGCGTTGGAGACCGGGCCCGCGACGACGACCTGGTCGTGGTCCCGGCTGAGCCCGGCGATCTCCCCGTAGTCGGGCGAGACGGCGGGCCGGGACAGGTTGCCGGCGCCGCCGGTGGCGACGGGGTGGGCGCGGTCGCCGCGGAACGTGCCGAGGGCGCCGTTCTCGCCGACCATGTACGCGTTCTGGTGGCCCTTGGAGTCGGGGCCGTCGGGCGAGTTCTCCGGCCAGGCGTAGACGGACTGGGTGGTGTCCATGCCGTCGGCGGTGACGGTCTCGCCGCCGATCCGCAGCCGCCAGCGCTGGATCTCGGAGAGCTGGCGGAGGGTCCAGCCGAGCTGGGCGGACATGCGTTCGATGTCCCCGTGGCGGGCAGCGACGGTGAGGTCGACGGTCGCGACGTCGTTGTCGATCGCGACGGGGCCGCGCAACTGGGTGCCGTCCGGGAAGGCGCTGCGGACGGCGCCGTTCAGCCAGGACGTCGGGCCGCTGAGGAGCGCCCGGACGAGCTGGGTGGGGAGCGTCTGGCGGTTCACGACCGGCAGGAAGATCCCGTTGGGGACGAGCGTGCGCCGGTCGGGCGCGAAGAAGTACAGGTTGACGGTGCGCATGGAGCGCTCGACGTCGTCCTTGGTGAGGATCAGGCCGGCCTTGTCGCCGCCGGGCAGGCCGGTGATCCGCCAGCTCCCCTGCGGGGTCCGGGCGAGCTCGAAGGTGACGTCGAGGTCCTTGGGGGCGGCGGTGTACTGGCCGTCGGAGGTGATGGTGCCGAGCTGCTCGCCGGTGACCCGGACGGTCGCCTGCCCGTTCTGGGCCCGGACGACCTGGGGTGCGAGGATCCGGTCCGCCAGGACGGTGACGAAGGGGCGGGGGCCGGGCTCCCAGCGCGACTTGGCGCTGAGGTACTGCTTGGCGACGCGGTGGTCGTCGTCGAAGCTCGCGGACGCGGCGAGGAAGCCGGAGACGATCTCGGCGGGGCCCCATTCGGGGTGGGGGGCGACGGGGACGAGCCGGACGTACGGGTCGTCGACGCGTTCGGCGCGTTCGGCGGGCTGGCCGGTGACGACCTGGCCGCCGCTGGGCACGCCGGCGCAGCCGGTGCCGCCGAGCAGGACGGCGGCGCACAGGAGGGCGGTACCGAGCCGGCGGTTCATTCGGCCTCCAGTTCCGCGAAGACGGGTCGGGAGTCGCCCGCACCGGGCGGGACGAGCGGGAGCGGGGAACCGCGCAGTTCGGCTCCGGCGACGCGGGGCAGGGACAGGCGGAACTGGGAGCCGTGGCCGGGTTCGCCCCACGCCTGGAGCCAGCCGCCGTGGAGCTGGGCGTCCTCGCGGGAGATGGACAGGCCGAGGCCGGTCCCGCCGGTGGTGCGGGCGCGGGCGGGGTCGGCGCGCCAGAACCGGTCGAAGACCATCTGGCCCTCGCCGGGTTTGAGGCCGACGCCGTGGTCGCGGACGGCCACGGCGACGGCGTCGCGGTCGGTGGCGGCGGACACGACGATGTCCTCGCCTTCGCCGTGCTCGACGGCGTTGACCAGCAGGTTCCGCAGGATGCGTTCGACCCTGCGGCGGTCCACCTCGGCCATGCAGGGTTCGCCGGGCAGTTGGAGGACGACCTTGCTGCCCTTGCGCTCGGCGAGGCCCTGGATGTCGCCGACGGTGCGGAGCACGAGGTCGCGCATGTCGAGCGACTCGGCGTCGAGGGTGGCGGCGCCGGCGTCGTGCCTGCTGATCTCGAGGAGGTCGGCGAGGAGGGCCTCGAACCGTTCGAGCTGGCTCTGCAGGAGTTCGGCGGAGCGGCCGACGGCCGCGTCGCCGAAGGTGTCGCGGTTCTCGTAGAGCATGTCGGCGGCGATGCGGATGGTGGTGAGCGGGGTGCGCAGCTCGTGCGAGACGTCGGAGACGAACTGGCGCTGGACCTGCGAGAGGTCTTCGAGTTCGCGGATCTTCTCCTGCAGGTTCTCGGCCATCTCGTTGAACGAGCGGCCGAGCCGGGCGAGGTCGTCCTCGCCGCGGACCCGCATGCGCTCCTCGAGGCGTCCGGCGGCGAGGCGCTGCGCGCCCTGCGCGGCGAGCCGGACGGGGATGACGACCTGGCGCGTCACCAGGGACGCGATCGCGGCGAGGAGGAGGACGAGGACGATTCCCACGCCCACCAGGGAGCGTTCGACGGTGGTGAGGGTCTCCTGTTCCTGCTCGAGGGAGAACAGGTAGTACAGCTCGAACTGCCCGGTGCGTCCCCCGACGATGAGGCCGCGTTCGGACGGACGGTCGCCGATGTACGACAGTTCGCCGTACGTGTAGGCGCGGGTGCCGGCGGGGGCGTTCGCGATCTCCTCGCGGAGGCGTCTCGGGACGCTCGCCTCGCGCAGCTCGTTGGTGGCGTACCCGTCGAAGTACTGCTCGTTCGTGTCGCGGATGTACACCTCGTACAGGCCGGACGGGCCGCTGCTCGACCGGAGCCGGTCGATGGTGGCGTTCAGCCTGCTGCCGCTGCCGGAGCTGTTGCCCAGGTCGCGCTGTACCTGGGCGAGGCCCTCGTCGAGCTGGAGGCGGGCGGCCTTGACCTTGCTGTCCATCAGCGCGGACGACACCTGCTGCATCAGGAACGCGCCGAGGATCACCACGACGACGCCGGAGATGACCAGGGTGGAGGTGACGATCCGCACCTGGATGGAGCGGCGCCAGCGGGTGTACGCCTGCCGGACGGCGCCGCGCAGGAGCCGCCGGACGGCGCGCAGGACTCGCCGCCCGAACCGCCCCGCGCTCCTCATCGAGACGTTCATGAGGAGTCCGCGGGGCGTCGCGCGGTGCGGTTCCGCAGGCCGGACGGGGGGCCGGGCGAACGAAGGGTCATCGTCGTGTCACCGGAGGGATCGGGCCGGCGGGGGGTGGAACCGGCGGTGCTTCAGGCGGGGCCCGCTTTGTAGCCGACGCCGCGCACGGTCACGACGATCTCCGGGCGCTCGGGATCCTTCTCGATCTTGGCGCGGAGTCGCTGGACGTGCACGTTGACCAGGCGGGTGTCGGCGGCGTGCCGGTAGCCCCAGACCTGTTCGAGGAGGACCTCGCGGGTGAAGACCTGGCGCGGCTTGCGGGCCAGGGCGACGAGGAGGTCGAACTCGAGCGGGGTGAGGGGGATGTGCTGGTCGCCGCGCTTGACCGAGTGCCCGGCGACGTCGATGGTGATGTCGCCGATCTGCAGGGTCTCGGGGGCGGGTTCGTCGGTGCGCCGCAGGCGCGCGCGTACGCGCGCGACCAGCTCCTTCGGCTTGAACGGCTTGACGATGTAGTCGTCGGCGCCCGATTCGAGTCCGAGGACGACGTCCACGGTGTCGCTCTTGGCGGTCAGCATGACGATCGGGATGCCCGACTCGGCGCGGATCTGGCGGCAGACGTCGATGCCGTCGGCGCCGGGCAGCATCAGGTCGAGCAGCACGAGGTCGGGGCGGGTCTCCCGGAACGCCTCGAGCGCCTTGTCGCCGTCGTGCACGAAGGAGGGCTCGAAGCCCTCGCCTCGCAGCACGATGCCGAGCATCTCGGCGAGCGCGAGGTCGTCGTCGACGACCAGTACACGTCCTCTCATGGCCCTCATCGCAAAGTCGGGGTTCGGTGGAGTGGTGCGACGCTCCGCTTTACCACCTGGCCGCGGAGAGATATGCCTTGGCGTGCCAGGTTACCTGCGTTTGCCTCGTACATGACTCCCCCGAGCCGGGTGGCCGCGCGTCCGGCGCCCGGCGCCGCCCCCTCGTCGCGGCGGGGCACCGCCTTATGCGCTCTTTATACAGTGCCGGGTTTGTCAAGGGAGACCCCGAAACCGGGGCGGGAACGGCCGGAAGCGGCGGTTTCCATCACTCCGTTCCGCGTGTCGCGCGGCGGATCGCCGTCCGGGACGGGCGATGACGGTGAACCCGGCATTGCGGCCATGACAGGATGACCTGACCGGACGCACGCGGTGGACGCACCCGGCGGGCGCGCGGGTCCCGTCCCGCGGGCGCCGGCCGGCGGCCGCCGCAGGAAGCGCGGGACGGATCGGGAAGATCGCCGGGGAACGCCGCAGAGATCGCAGGGAGCCGCCATGCCGGGACCGGACGGCCGGGACGTCGCCGTGGAGGAGACCGTCCCGTTCCGCCCCATGTCGATCTCGGAGCTGCTGGACGGTGTGATCGCCGGGATCCGGCGCCGCCCCCGCGCGGTGCTGGGGATGTCGGCGGCGGTGGCGTCGGTGATCCAGGTGGCCGGGTCGGTCGCCGCGTACTTCTTCATCGGGGACGAGGCCCGCGACGAGGTGACGCCGGACGTGCTGCTGAGCTCGTTCGGGGCGCAGGCGACGCTGAACGGGCTGCTGCTGGTGCTGTCGGGGTTCGGGATCCTGCTGCTGGCGGGCCTGCTGGCGCCGCTGCTGGGCCGGGAGCTGCTGGGGGTGCCGGTCCCGCCGCGGCGGGCGATGCGCGACGCCCGTCCGGTGCTGGGCCGGCTGGCGGGGACGTCGGCGCTCGTGATGGGCGCGTCGCTGCTCGCGTTCGCGCTGCCGGTCGCCCCGTTCGTCGTGCTGGCGGCGGCCGGGGCGCATCCCGCGGCGGTCGCGGGGGCCGCGGTCCTCGGGTTCTCCGTGGGGTTCGGGCTGATGGTGTGGCTGTACGTGTTGTTCGTGCAGGCGGTGCCTGCGGTCGTCCTGGAGCGGCGCACCGTGGGGGGCGCGTTCAAGCGCGCGCGGGCGCTCACCAAGGGCCGCTGGTGGCGGTTGTGCGGTGCGCTCGTGCTGACCCTGCTGGTGACCGTGTTCATGGGACTGTTCGCCTTGCGGATCCCGTTCCTGGTGGTCCAGTTGGCCTTCTTCGGGGACGGCAGCGACGCCGTGGCGGCACTGGCCGTCGACACGGCGGGACGGATCGTGGCCTGGTCGGTCGTGCTGCCGTTCGACGCGGGCGTCATCGCGATGCTCTACATGGACCAGCGGATGCGCCGGGAGGGGTTCGACCTGGAGGTGCGCCTGCGGCAGACGTCGTCCAGGGGCTCGGAGTCCATGGGCTCGGCGTCCAGGGAGGCGGCGCCGCACGCCCCGGCCTCGGACGGTGCCCAGGGCACGGAGGACGTCGAGGCAGAGGAAAGCGAACGAGAACGCTTCATCGCTCTGTGGCGTCCCACTGACGGAACGGGGGCTGCCGTCTGATGTCCGGTTCCTTGTTGTTCGGCTCGGTGCCGCTCGATCCGGTCGACCGCGAGCAGGCCCGGGAAATGGCCCGCCGCGAGCTCGACAAGCAGATCTACCAGCGGGAGGAGCCGTCGTTCCTGGAACGGTGGTGGAACGACTTCCTGGACTGGCTGCGCGAGGTGCTCAACCAGGCGCCGGGCGGCGGTCAGCCGCAGGGCGGCGGCAACGGGCTGCTGTCGATCGTGGTGATCGTGCTGGTGCTGGCCGTCGCGATCGCGCTGGTCGCGTGGCTGATGTGGGGGCGCGGCAACCCGCGTTCGCGGCGCGGGGCGCTGCTGGACGACGAGCGGCCCGCGACGGCGCTCGACCACCGGGACGCGGCCGAGCGGCACGCGGCGGCCGGGCAGTGGGCCGAGGCGATCCGGGAGCGGCTCCGCGCGGTCGCGCGCGACCTGGAGGAACGGGCGGTGCTCGGGCCGCGGCCGGGCCGCACCGCCGACGAGCTGGCGGGCGAGGCGGGCGCCGCGGTGCCCGAGCTGGCGGACGCGCTGCGCACCGCCGTGCGGATCTTCGACGACGTCTGGTACGGCGACCGTCCCGGCACCGCCGACGGGTACGCGCAGGTGAAGGACCTGGACGACCGGTTGCGCGCGGCCCGTCCGGCGCCGCTGGAGGCGGACGGCCTCGTCCCGGCCGGGCGGTCCGACGAGGACGGAGGGCCGCGATGGTGACGCAGGCGCCGCCCGCCGGGACGGGCGCGGGCGCGGGGACCGCCGAGCCGTCCGCGCGGCAGGTCGCGGGACGCCGCTGGCGCGCGTCCCGCGGCGTCCTGGCGGCCCTCCTCGCGATGGCGGTGATCGCGGTGATCCTGGCCGCGCTGCGCCCGTCGACGTCGGCGGCGACGCTCGATCCGGCGTCGCCGCGGCCGGAGGGCAGCCGCGCGCTCGCCGCGCTGCTGGAGCAGAACGGCACGCGGGTGGACGTGGCCCGCGGCGCGCCCGAGGCGATGGCCGCATCCGGCCCCGGCGCCACGATGGTGGTGACGCACTCCGAACGGCTCACCGACCGGGACCTGGCGGACCTCCGCCGCTTCCCGGTGAACCTCGTGCTCGTCCAGCCCACGAGGTACGCGCTGCGCGAGCTGGCGCCCGGCGTCGGCACGTCGGTGAGCGTGTTCTCCGGCGTGGACGTCCCGGGCTGCCCGCTCGACGCCGCGAACCGCGCGGGCCCGGTCTCGTTCGGTGAGTCGATCCTCTACACGCCCCCGGGCGGCGCGGTGTCCTGTTACGGGCAGGAGGACGGCGCCCGCTTGGTGCAGCTTCGGGAGTCGGGCCGGACGGTCACCGTGATCGGTTCGACGGCCCCGTTCGTCAACGAGAGCCTGGAGGACGCCGGGAACGCGGCGCTCGGCATGAACCTGGCGGGGCCCGGCGACCACACCGTGTGGCTGATGCCCGAGCTTCCCGAGCCCGGCACGGCGGCGGGCGGGAAGTCGCTGGCCGACCTGGTCCCGTTCGGGGTGAAACTGTTCTTCCTCGAGCTGATCGTCGCGGTGCTGCTGGTCGCGCTGTGGCGGGCGAGGCGGCTCGGCCCGGTCGTGGCGGAGGCGCTGCCGGTCGTGGTGCGCTCCGCCGAGACGGTCGAGGGCCGCGCCCGGCTGTACCGTGCGAGCCGCGCCCGCGACCGGGCGGCGGACGCGCTGCGGGCGGGGGCCCGCGAACGGATCGTCCCGCTGCTGGGGCTGCCGCGGTCGGCCGCGCAGGACCCGGCCGCCGCACAGCAGATCGTCGCGGCCGTCGCGCAGCGCACCTCCCGCGAGGAGGCGGCCGTGGGCGGCGCCCTGTACGGTCCTGAACCCGTGGACGACGCCGGGCTGCTGGCCCTCACCGACGTCCTCGACGACCTGGAAAGGCAGGTACGCGAGTCGTGAACCACCCTGTTGAACTCGGAAAGGGCCAAGGCCCCGGCGAAGGGTCCGGGTACGGGCCGGGCGCCGAGCCGGGGACGTGGGGCGGCGCGTCGCCCGGCGCCGCCCGGCTCTCCGAGGAGACGCTGCGGCAGGCCGAGACGGCCCGCGCCGCGCTGGCGGCGCTGCGCGGCGAGGTCGCCAAGACCGTCGTCGGGCAGGACGCCGTGGTGACGGGCCTGGTGATCGCGCTGCTGTGCCGGGGGCACGTGCTGCTGGAGGGCGTCCCGGGCACCGCGAAGACCCTGCTCATCAAGACCCTGTCGCGTGCGCTCGACCTGGGGTTCAAGCGCGTGCAGTTCACCCCCGACCTGATGCCGGGCGACGTGACGGGCTCGCTCGTCTACGACAACCGGACCGCGGAGTTCGAGTTCCGCGAAGGGCCGGTCTTCACGAACCTGCTGCTCGCCGACGAGATCAACCGGACCCCGCCCAAGACCCAGGCGTCCCTTCTGGAGGCCATGGAGGAACGGCAGGTCTCGGTGGAGGGCTCCGCGCGCCCCCTGCCCGACCCGTTCGTCGTTTGCGCGACGCAGAACCCCATCGAGTACGAGGGCACGTATCCCCTGCCCGAGGCCCAGCTCGACCGGTTCCTCGTCAAGCTGACCGTGCCCGTCCCCACGCGGGACGAGGAGATCGCGATGCTTCAGCGGCACGCGTCCGGGTTCGACCCGCGCGACCTTTCGGAGGTCCGGCCGGTCGCGGGCGCGGACGAACTGGCCGCGGGACGCGCCGCGACGCGGGCCGTCCACCTCGACCCCAAGGTCGCCGCGTACGTGGTGGACCTGTGCCGCGCCACCCGCCAGTCCCCGTCCCTGCAGCTCGGGGTGTCGCCGCGCGGCGCGACGGCGCTGCTGGCGACGTCCCGCGCATGGGCGTGGCTGTCGGGCCGCGACTACGTGACGCCGGACGACGTGAAGGCGCTCGCCCGCCCGACGCTGCGGCACCGCGTGGCGCTGCGCCCCGAGGCCGAGCTGGAGGGCGCGACCACGGACGGCGTGCTGGAGGGCATCCTCGCCCACGTCCCCGCGCCGCGCTGATGGCGCTGACCGGACGGCTGGGGCTGCTGGCGCTGCTCGGCGCGCTCGTCCCGATCCTGCTGCCGAGCTGGTGGACGCTGTTCGCGCTGTGGGGCGTCCTGCTGCTCGGCGTGGTCGCCGACCTCGCGCTGGCGGGGAACGTGCGGGCGCTGCGGTTCCACCGGTCGGGCGACACGCGGGTGCGGCTGGGCGAGTCGGCGCGGGTGACGCTGACGGTGGAGAACCTCGGCAGGCGGCGGCTGAAGGCGCGGCTGCGGGACGTGTGGCCGCCGAGCGCCGGGGCGACGCCGCGCACCGCCGACGTGGACGTCCCGGCCGGGGAGCGGCGCCGCGTGGAGCTCACGCTGACGCCGACCCGGCGCGGCGACCGGGCGGCCGTGACGGTCGTGGTGCGGTCGGTGGGGCCGCTGGGGCTGGCCGCGCGGCAGCTGTCGCGGCGGGCGCCGTGGACGGTCCGGGCGCTGCCCGCGTTCCCGTCGCGCCGCCACCTGCCCGCGAAGCTGGCGCGGCTGCGGGAGCTGACCGGCGCGCACGTCGCGCAGATCCGGGGGCAGGGCACCGAGTTCGACTCGCTGCGCGAGTACGTGGACGGCGACGACGTCCGCTCGATCGACTGGCGGGCCACCGCGCGCCGCGCCGACGTGGTCGTCCGGACGTGGCGGCCGGAGCGGGACCGGCGCATCTACCTGGTGCTCGACACGGGACGGACGTCGGCGGGGCGCGTCGGCGACATCCCGCGGCTGGACTGCTCGATGGACGCGGCGCTGCTGCTGGGCGCGCTGGCGTCCCGGGCGGGCGACCGCGTCGACCTGCTGGCCTACGACCGGCGGGTCCGCGCCCGCGTGGAGGGCGCGTCCCGCACGGACCTGCTGCCCGCGATGGTGCACGCGCTGGCGCCGCTGGAGCCCGAGCTGATCGAGCTGGACGCCGCCGGGATGACCTCGACGCTGCTGGCCCGGGTGCGGCAGCGCTGCCTGGTCGTGCTGCTCACGGAGCTGAACACGGCGGCGATCGAGGAGGGCCTGCTGCCGCTGCTGCCGCAGCTCACCGCCCGGCACCTGATCATGATCGCGGCGGTGTCGGACCCGCGGATCGGGGAGATGGCCGCCGGGCGCGGCGACCTCGCGGCGGTGTACGACGCGGCCGCCGCGGAGCGGGCGCGCGCGGAGCGCCGCCGGCTCACCGCGGAGCTGCGCGGGCACGGCGTGGAGGTCGTGGACGCGCCGCCCGAGGAGATCGCGCCCGCCCTCGCGGACGCCTACCTGGCCCTCAAGGCCGCCGGACGGCTCTGAGACGACCCCGCGCGGCTCCGTGGCCGCCGTGGCCCCGCCCGGGCGGCCCGGGCGCGTCCGCGGCTCTGCGGGCGGCTCGCCGCGCCGGTCAGCCCGCGACGGGCGCGAGGTCGGGGCGCAGCTCGGCGTCGCCCGTCTCGCCCTTCCGGGTCGCGCGGCGGCCGAGGACGATCACGTACGTGAGGAACGTGAGCTCGGCGACCACGCCGATCCCGACCCGCAGCCAGGTGACGTGCACCCAGCCGGTGACGAACCCCTCGATGAGCCCCGAGACGAAGAGGACCGCGACGAGCCCGATGGCGATGCTCACGGCCGCCCGGCCCTCCTCGGCGAGGGCCTGCCCGCGGGTGCGCCGCCCGGGATCGATGATCGTCCAGCCCAGTTTCAGCCCGCCAGCGACCGCCAGGTACACGGCGGTCAGTTCGAGCAGGCCGTGCGGCAGGATCAGCCCGAAGAAGATGTCGCCCTTGCCGTGGGCGAACATCAGCCCGGCCGTGAGCCCCAGGTTCGCCTGGTTCAGCAGCAGGACGTACACGGTCGGTATCCCCAGCAGGATCCCGAAGATGATCGCCACTGCGGACACCCAGGCGTTGTTGATCCACACCTGGAACGCGAAGGAGCCCGCGGAATGCTCGGTGTAGTAGTTCGCGAAGTCCTCTTCGACGAGCCGGCGGATCTCCTCGGGCGCCCCCACGGACGCCTGCACCTCGGGGTTCTGCACCACCCAGATCGCGAGCGCGAGGGCGAGCAGGTTGCCCAGCACCGCGTTGCCCAGCCACCACCACCGCAGCCGGTAGGCGACGGCCGGGAACGTCACGGTGGCGAACCGCGAGACGTCCCGCCACATCGGCGCCTGGGCGCCCGCCACGGCGGCCCTGCCCCGCGCCACGAGCGACGACAGCCGTCCCACCAGCTCCGGGTCGGGCGAGCTGGACCGGACGACCGACAGGTGCGTCGCCGTGCGCTGGTAGAGCTCGACGAGCTCGTCCGCCTCCGCACCGGTCAGCTTCCGTCCGCGGTTGATGAGCTGCTCGAGGCGGTTCCAGTCGGGGTTGTGCGCGGCCACATAGGCGTCGACGTCCACCCGGGGAGAGTAACGCGTCTCCCCGCCGAACCGGCAAAATAGACCAGACCCCCTGCATTGGAGGATCGGCACATGGGCCAACTCGTCACCGGCGAGGCCGTCGCGCTCGACATCCGGGTGGCGCGGCTGGCCAGCCGCGGCTGCGCCCTGCTGATCGACATGGTGCTGCAGGCCGCGCTCCTCTACGTCGCGCTCACGTTCGCCGGCATGGTCTCGCTGGTCGCGGACGAAGCCTGGGCGATCGGGCTGACGCTGCTGGCCACCGTGCTCGTGCTGGTCGGCTACCCGTGCGTGATGGAGACGATGACGCGCGGCCGCACGCTCGGCAAGATGGCGCTGCGGCTGCGGGCCGTCGGCGACGACGGCGGCCCGATCCGGTTCCGCCAGGCGCTCGTGCGGGCCCTCGCGGGGTTCGTCGAGTTCCGGATGCTCTTCGGCTCGCCCGCCCTCATCGCGTCGCTGTGCAACCGGCGGGGCAAGCGGCTCGGCGACATGTTCGCGGGCACGGTCGTCATCCAGGAGCGCTCCGGGTCCGGCCTGTACCGGCCGGTCGCCGTCATGCCCGCGCACCTGATCCCGTGGGCGCGCACGCTGGAGCTGTCGATGCTCTCCGACGAGCTGGCGATGACCGCGCGCCAGTACCTGTCGCGGTTCTGGGAGCTGCGGACGGACGTCCGCGACTCGCTCGGCGACCGGATCGCGGGGGAGGTCGCGGCGGTCGTCAGCCCGCCCCCGCCGCCGGGCGTCCGCCCGGAGATCATGCTGTCGGCCGTGCTGGCGGAGCGGCGGCACCGCGAGCAGTGGCGGCTGGCCGAGCGCCGCGCCCGCCGCCTGCGCCGGCTGGGCCTGCCCGTCCAGGAGCCGGTGCCGCACCCGGCGATGGTGATGGCGGGGCCGCCGCCGGGGCCGGGCGCGGGTCCGCACGGGCCGCCCGCGCCGCCGCCGTTCGGCGCGCCGCAGCCCGGCCGGCCGGCGTTCCTGCCGCCGCCGGACTACGGCTCGGGCCCGTACGAGGGCTACCTGAACGCCCCGCCCGGCCCGTACCCGCCCGGCCCGTACCCGCCCGGGTATCCGCAGCCGTACCCGCAGGAGTATCCGCCGCGGCACGGTTGAGAACCGGGCGCCGCCGAGCTGGGCCGCCGCGCACCGTTCGGCAGTTCTCGCCGATTCGATGCGGGCCCCTTCGTGCACTTCTCCCACTTCCCCCGCCCATGCACGCCTCCTAATATCCGAACAAATTTCATGTTCTGGAGGTGGGCATGCGCGCCCGAAACGCTCTCGGCCGGATCACCCTGACGACCGTCCTGGCGAGCGCGCTCGCCGCCGGGGCCGCCACCGCCCTCCCCGCGCGGCCCGCGCACGCCGCGCCCGAACCGCTGCGCACGATCGTCGACGACCGGGGGCGGACGCTGATCCTGCACGGGCTCAACACCGCCAGCAGCGCGAAGGGCCCGAGCGGCCTGCCCTGGATCCAGCGCGAAGACGTGGTGCGCGAGGCCCGCGAACTCGGCACGAACTCCGTCCGGTACCTGATCCAGTGGAAGAACATCGAGCCCGAACCCGGCCGGTACGACGACGCGTACCTGGACGACGTCGCCGAGCGGGTCGCGTGGTATCGCGAACAGGGCATGCACGTGATCCTGGACATGCACCAGGACATCTACGGCCCGGCCGCTTGTGAGGGGTCCGGAAACGGCGCCCCCGCCTGGGCCACGCACACCGACGGCCTGCCCTGCACCCCGCAGACGCCCTGGGTGCTGACGTACGTGCAGCCCGCGGTCATCCGCGCCTACGACCACTTCTGGAACAACACGGGCAAGCATCCGGAACTCGTGCAGCGGTTCACCGCCATGTGGAGGCACGTGGCGGAGCGCTTCGCCGACGACCCGGCCGTCCTGGGCTACGACCTCTACAACGAGCCCTTCGGCGGCACCCGCCAGTTCGGCTTCTTCGAGGGGCCCGTCCTCACGCCCTTCTACCAGGGGATCGTGAACGCCGTCCGGGAGGTCGACCGCGACAATTGGATCTTCGTCGAGCCGCAGGCGCTCGGCCCGAACGAGGGCGCCGAGACGTCCCTCGGGACGATCCGGGACCCGCGTCCGGGCGCGCCCCGCCTCGTCTTCGCGCCGCACTTCTACCCCGGCGGCGTGGACATCGGCGGCTCCTACGACGGGTTCACCGAACTCCTGGTCAAGGCGCAGTTCCTCCTGTGGAAGCGCAACATGCCGGCCGCCGCGCGGCGGCTGGGCATGCCGATGTGGCTCGGCGAGGTCGGCGGCATGCCCGCGAGTGCGCCGGGCGCCGACCGGTTCACCGAGGAATGGCTGCGGATGGCGGACGAACTCGGCATCGGCTGGGCGTACTGGTCCAACGACCCGGGCGGTGGCGGTGTGATCGACGGCGACGGGAAGCCGACGCCGTTCGCCCGGCTCCTCGCGCGCCCCTACCCGCGCGCCGTCGCCGGCACCCCGACCGAGATCTCCTACGACGGGACGTCGCTCACGGTCGGGTGGCGCGCGCGCAGCGGGACGTCCGGGCCGACCGAGATCTGGTTCCCGGCCGACTCCCCCGTGGTGACGTCCACCGACCCCAGGGGCACCTGGAAGTACCGGTGGGACGCGGAACGGAACGTCCTGTCGGTGTGGGCGGACCCGAACAGCCCCACCCATACCGTGACGGTCAAGCCGTGACGCCGGGCCGGATGTTCTGGTTGTTGTGGAAGACGTTGTCGGGATCGTGCCGGCGCTTCACTTCGGTGAGCCGCCGGAGGTTCTCCTCCCCCAGCCCCTCCCGGACGCGGTCGGTCCCCTCGTCCCCGATGAAGTTCAGGTAGACGGCCCCGGTGCGCCACGGGCGCATGGCGTCGCGCAGACCGTGCGCCCACGCGACGGCGCGCGCGTCGTCCGCCGGGTCCTCCCACAGCCCGAACGGGTGCACGACCCACGGGTCGTGCCGCCAGGGGATCGGGTACTCCGGTCCCCTGGCGACCGCCCCGCCCTCCGGGAAGAGGACCTGCTGCGACGGTGACGGGATCACCATGTCCTCGGACAGCTCGCAGAAACGGGCCACGGCGTCGTCCGGGAACGCGCGGAGATGCTCCGCCGACCAGTGGTTCCGGTAGCCGGGCGGGTCGTCGAGCATGCACTGCAGGTCCGCGTACGGCATCTCCGTCCGCACGCCGCCCACGTGCCCCAGCCGCGTCATCGGCCCGATCACCTCGTCGGCCCTCGACCCCGTGCCCGCGTACGTGAGCAGGAACGCGAACGCACGGTGCCCGACCATGCCTTCCGGGACGAACTCCTCCGGTGGCGCCGTGATGAACAGGGCTCCCCCGCCCACGTCGTCCGGGGCGGAGTCCATGAAGTCCCGGTAGGCGGTCAGGATCTCCGGGCCCGCCTCGGCCGGCCACAGCAGGAGCGCGACGGAGACGGCCGGGAGCGGGTGGAGCCGGAGCGTGAACGAGGTGGCGACACCGAAGTTCCCGCCGCCGCCGTGCAGCGCCCAGAACAGCTCCGGGTCCTCCTCCTCGCTCGCCCGGACGCGCGTCCCGTCCGCCGTGACCAGCTCCACCGAGACCAGGTTGTCGCAGGCCAGCCCGAACTTGCGCTCCAGCCAGCCCGATCCCCCGCCGAGGACGAACCCGCCGACACCGGTCGTGGACACGCGTCCGCCGGTGGTCGCGAGGCCGTACTCCGCGGCGGCCCGGTCGAGGTCGGCCATCGTCGCGCCGCCGCCGACGCGGGCCGTCCGGGCCTCCGGGTCGATCGTCACCGAGTTCAGCAGCCGCAGGTCGACGACCAGGCCGCCGTCCACCAGCGCCTTGCCCGCGACGCCGTGCCCGCCGCCGCGCACCGACACCTCCAGCCCGCGCTCGCGCGCGAACCCGATCGCCCGCGCCACATCGTCGGTGTTGGCGCACCGCGCGATCACCGCCGGACGCCGGTCGATCATCGCGTTGAAGATCGCCCGCGCCTCGTCGTAGCCGGGGTCGCGGGGTGTGAGGACCTCGCCCGCGAACGCCGTCCGCAGGCCGGGGTCGATGTGAGTGGTCATGTGCGTCCCTCTCGTCCAGGATCCACCGTGGGAGCGAGGGGTTCGGGACGTTCGCGCGAGCGGACATCTCCGCCGCCCTGCCGTGCCGTCACTCACCCCTCATTGTGCGCTCCCGTCCCATGGATGAGAAGGGCCCGCGGCTCCTCGATAACCGAGAAGCCGCAGGTGAAAGGACGTGCGAGGGGTCAGCCGCCGAGTCCCCTGATCCGCTCGTCGAAGGTCGGGCGCAGCTTCTTCACGCACATGACCGGCCGCAGCGCCTTCTCCTTGTCCTCGGCCTCGAGGTGGTGGGTGGTCCCCTTCGGGCACTCCGCCTTCGCCCGGGTCCGGGCGAGGACCTTGGCGACGGCCTGGTTCGAACCGCAGGACGCCGTCCGCAGCCCGCCGATGGCGAACTTCGGGTCCTGGATGCACTCGCCGGCCGACACGATCAGCCCCTCGCCGCCGAGGCACAGCACCGGCCGGGGCAGGTCGCCGCCGAACGACTTCAGCTCCATCGTCTCCAGCGCCGTCGACGGGCACTCCTTCGCGCCGTTCACCCGCGCGACGACCTTGGCGTACGACTTCTCGTCGGTGCAGGGCGTCTCACTGCCGAACGCGATCGACGACGTCACGCAGTCCCCGACCGTGATCATCGCCCCGCCGGCGCCCGGGTCGCCCGGGTGCGGGCCGTCGATGTTGCGCGCGCAGACCGTCGTCGGCCGCCGCACCTGGGTCTCCTCGCCGGTACGGACGCGCGCGACGCCGTCCGCCCCGTCGGGGCAGTCGGGCGCCGTGGACACGCCGCCCCCGGTGTCCGCGACGACCCGGACGACCTTCCCCGCGGCCTTCGGGTCGTCGCAGTCGACCCGTTCGGCGGCCGGTACCCGCTGGACGGAGCTCTTCTCCTTCTGCATGTCGAACCGGACGCTGATGCACTGGCCGGCCTTCACCGCGCCGGTCGGCCCGTCCGGTCGGGACGTGATGACGACCGAACCGACGATGCCGCCCAGCACGAGCACCGCCGCCACGGCCCCGACCACGAACACCCAGGGCGAGGTCTTCGCGCGCACCGGCGGAGGCGTCGGCCCGGGGTACGCCCCTCCCGGCGCCCCTGGCGGTCCCGGCGGCTGAGGCGGCGTCCCCTGCCCGTACATGGCGTCCTCCAAGGTCCTTGATCACGAAAACCCGGAAGATATCGCACCCGACCGGTACGGCACCGGAGAAGCCGCCCCGGCCCGTCAGTCCGCCAGGCGCCGTTCCGACGGCTCGATGGGGACGTCGTTGATGCTCGCCTCGCGGCGGCGCATGAGGCCGTCGTCGGCGAACTCCCACTGCTCGTTGCCGTGGCTGCGCCACCAGCGGCCGTCCGCGTCGTGCCACTCGTACTCGAACCGCACGGAGATGCGGTTCCCGGTGTAGGACCACAGCTCCTTGCGGAGGCGGTAGTCGAGCTCGCGGGCCCACTTGCGGCGCAGGAAGTCCCGGATGGCGTCGCGGCCGGTGAAGAACTCGTCGCGGTTCCGCCAGACGGAGTCCTCGGTGTAGGCGAGCGCGACGCGGTCGGGGTCGCGGGTGTTCCAGGCGTCCTCGGCGGCCTGCACCTTGGCGCGGGCGGTCTCCTCCGTGAACGGCGGCAGCGGTGGGCGCATCGTGGTTCCTCTCTGGAGAACGAGCGTTCTCCCCGTACAGTAGAGAACGATCGTTCTCAGGGCAAGGAGGAACATGGAGCGGCAGGAGGCCGAGACCCGGCTGCTGGACGCCGCGGAGTCGCTGTTCTACCGCCGGGGCGTGCAGGCGGTCGGCATGGACGACGTGCGGACCGCGTCGGGCGTCTCGCTCAAGCGGCTGTACGGCACGTTCCCCTCCAAGGAGGCGCTGGTGACGGCCTACCTCGAGCGGCGCGACCTGCGCTGGACCGCGGACCTGGAGCGCTACGTCGCCGCCCGGGACGGCTCGGTGGCGGCGGTGTTCGACTGGCTCGGCACGTGGTTCGCGAGCGACGACTTCCACGGATGCGCGTTCATCAACGCGTACGGCGAGCTGGGCAACGGGTCGGAGGCGGTGGCGTCCGCCGTGCGCGCCCACAAGGAACGGCTGCGGAGGTTCCTGCACGGATTGGTGGACGACGACGTGCTGGCCGCGCAGCTCGTGATGCTCGTGGACGGAGCGATCGTGTCCGCCGCGGTGACCGGCGACCCGGGCGCGGCGGCCACGGCGCGCGCGGCGGCGGAGACGCTCGTCAGACGCAGGTGATCTTCGGCTGCGGCTGGTACTCGGTGTGGTAGCGCTCGCGCTTGACCTTGCGGCCGTCCTCCAGCAGGACGCGCCACACGTCGATCTCGAACCCCTTGCGGCCGTTCGTGGGAACGCACCGGGTGCCGCTCCCGACGGTCGTCCAGTAGGGCGTGTAGTCGTACCGTTCGGACGTCTCCGACCGGACCTCGTACCGGCGCTCGCCCCACAGGCTGACGGTCAGGGACGAGTCGGTGTACTGGACGTCGATGCGGACCGGGCCGTCGGTGTCGTTGCGCCAGCGGAAGTCCAGGTCGGGGTAGGCGACGGCGGCCTCACGTCCATCCGGGTACTCGGGCATCCACATGGTGTGCGCGCGCGCCTTCTCGATGTCGAGCCCGGCGCGGAAGACCGCGTTGTAGAGGGTCGAACTGACCTGGCAGATACCGCCGCCGATGTCCTTCACCAGGCGGGGACCCATGATGACGGGCGCGGGCACGTAACCGCGGTCGCGGGTGCGGGGGCCCACGACGTCGTTGAACGAGAACGTCGCGCCCGGCCGCACGACCGTGCCGTCCAGCCGGCGGGCGGCGATCTCGATGTTGCGGACGCGCGGCTCGCCCCGGTCGAACCGGGTCGTGAAGGTGCTCATCGGGCGTTCCGCCGGAGCCGCGCGCCGGGCGGCCGCCGGGTCGGGCGCGGGCACGGCGCCGGCGGCCGGCTCGCGCGGCGCCCACAGGTACGTCGCCACCAGGAGGCCGTTGGCGGCCAGCGCGCCCGCCACGAACGGCCACCAGCGCCGCACGTGGTCGCGCAGCGCCCGCTGGTCCGCGCGGTATCGGCGGTAATGACGGCGCCGGGTCCGTCCCACAGCTCACACCCCCCGCGGATCCCGTTCGGGACCCCGGGACGGGAGCCTGCCTGACGCGAGGGGGACGAACCGGCGCTCTTTACCTTCTATTCGAGAAGTCTCTGCGGAAAACGAACGCGCGAGGCGCGCGCGATGGCCTCCACGTTGACCTGCGGCCGGTCAGCGGGCGCGGGCGCCCTCGCGGAGACGGTTGGGGTCGACCTCCCGGGCCGGACGGCGGCGCAGGTACTCGCCCTCGAGCTCGTTCGTCCGCCGGGTGTGCTCCTCGAACGCCTGGTCGGACGCGTGGCGGAGCGTCTCGAACCGGGTCTCGTACAGGTGCCCGAGCTCGCGGAACAGATCGTCGTCGGGGAGCTCCCGCGGGTCGATTCCCATCGTCATCGCGTGTACCTCCTTCTCGCGGCGTCCCCGTCCCCTACCCGGGCCTTCCGGGAGCATTCGGACCTTTCCCGTTCAGGCGGGGCAGAACACGGCGAGCGCGCGCGGGTGCTTGCCGAACCGGACGGTGCCCGCCATCGTCGACACCTCGCCGTCCCGGGCCACCCGCAGCCCGCCCGCGGGCGACCACAGCTCCAGCCCGGCGGCCCGCCACGCCCGGTACCCCGGCATGAGGGGCAGGTGACCGGCCAGGACGGCGGCAACGGCGCGGGCGCGCGGCACCCGGCGGCCCGTCGTGACCATGCGGACGTCGAGACGGCCGTCGTCCAGCCGCCGCCGCCACGAGGGGGCGGCGCCCGGCGAGCCGTAGGCGCAGTTCCCCACGAACGCGAGCCACACCCGCCGCCGGTGCCCGTCGACGTCCAGCTCGACGGGCCGGGAGCGCCGCAGCGTGCGGACGGCGGCCACCGCGAGCGCGGGCCACTTGCCGATCCGCCGTTCGAGCCGCGCCCGCCGGTCCACGATCTCGGTGTAGGCGCCGAAGCTCGCGGTGTTGAGGAACAGCTGCTCCTCGTCCGGGCCCTGCACGGACCCGACGTCCACCCGGCCCAGACGCCCGTTGCGGTAGGCGGCGATCGCGTCGGCGGGGCTCTCGATCCCGTACGCGCGGGCGAAGTGGTCGAACGTGCCGCCGGGCACCGTCAGCAGGGGAACGTCGTGTGCGAGCGCTGCGCGCGCGCCCGCGTTCACCGTCCCGTCCCCGCCCACGACCGCGAGGACCTCCGCGCGCGCCGCGGCCTCCCCGAGAACCTTGTCGACGTCGTCGTCCGGCTCCAGCCGGACGATCTCCGCCGCGGGCAGTTCGCGCTCCAGGACGTCGACCGCCATGCCGGCCGCCCCCGGCAGGACCTCCGAACCCCGGTCGCCCGACTCCGTGTTGACGACCGCGACGACCCCGCGCCCCTCCGCGTCCACGCGCACGTCCTCGACGCCGCCCGGGCCGATGCGGGCCGCCGGGGGCCGCGGCGGCCACACCAGGCGCGTCCCGGCGGCGGCGAGCGCGCCGATCCCGATGCCCGCGAGCACGTCCCCCGGGTAGTGGGCGCCGGTGTAGACGCGGGCGAACGCGACGGCGGCGGCCGTCGCCGCGACGGGCGCGGCCACCGCGGCGGGCGCCTCCAGCGCGACCCCGGTCGCGAACGCGGCCGCCGACGCGGAGTGCCCGGACGGGAACGCGTGCGACGTCGGCAGCTTCCAGCGGATCCGCATCGGCGGCACCAGGTCCACGACCGGCCGCTTCCGGCGGAACGCGTGCTTGCCGATGATGTTCACCGCCGGGCTCGCCACCGCGATCCCGATGGACCCGCGCAGCGCCGCGCGCCGCAGCGCCGGCCGTCCGGCGAGTCCCAGCACGCCCGCGGTCGTGAACCAGAGCACACCGTTGTCGGCGAACCGGGACAGCCGCGGCAGCACGTACTCCAGCCCGGGCAGGTGCGCGGCGGCGACGCGGTCGAACGCCCACCGGTCGGCCCGCCCCAGCCGGCGCAGCACCCACGGCCAGCGGTGACGGCGGGGTCGGTGCTCGGCCGCGGGCACGGGCCGGGACGCGGCGTGCGCGGCTCCGGGCGGGCCCGCCGGGACCCTCGAGTGGTTGACGCGCATGCTCCGGGTATCCCCAGAGGCGCCGACATGATTCCGGGAAGATCTCAAATCGGGGGTCACATGCGGGCGAACGTCACTCGGACAACATCGACTGCAATAAGCTTCCCGGCATGAGTCACCCGGAACGGCTCGGTTCCCCGGGTGGCGAGTCGGTCGGCACGATCGCGGAGCCTCCTCACGTGAACGAGAAGCTGTCCGACTACGCCGCACGGTACGGGCTGAGGCAGAGCGCGGCACGCCCGCCGCTGCGCGAGTACATCCGAGACGTGTGGGCCAGGCGCAACTTCATCTGGGCGTTCGCTTCGGCCAAGAACATCTCGAAGAACAGCGACTCTCGCCTCGGTCAGCTCTGGCAGGTGCTGACGCCGCTGCTGAACGCGGCCGTCTACTTCATGATCTTCGGGCTGCTGCTGAGGCTGAACCGGGGCATCCCGGACTACATCCCGTTCCTGGTGACCGGTGTCTTCCTGTTCGGGTTCACCCAGCGGTCCGTCACCTCCGGGTCCAAGTCGGTGGGCGACAACCTCTCGCTGATCCGGGCGCTGCACTTCCCGCGGGCGACGCTGCCGCTGTCGTACGCGGTCGTCGAGCTGCAGCAGCTGCTGGTGTCGCTGCTCGTGCTGTTCGGGATCATCCTCGCGTTCGGCGAGCCCCTCAGCTTCTACATGCTGCTGTTCGTCCCGATCCTGCTGCTCCAGCTGCTGTTCAACGTGGGCATCAGCATGGTGATGGCACGGCTGGGCGCGTTCAACCGCGACATCACGCAGCTACTGCCGTTCGCCATGCGGACGTGGCTGTACGCGTCCGGCGTCATCTTCAGCCTCCCCGACCTCATGGAGCGCAGCGATCTGCTGAGCAAGCACGCGTGGCTCGGCGGCGTGCTGGAGGCGAACCCCGCGTACGTGTTCCTCGAACTGAGCCGGTACGTCCTGCTGGGCGAGTACCGCGACTACGTCCAGACGAGCCTGGGCGTGACCTCCGTGACCCAGTTGTGGCTGTACGCGATCGGCTGGACCCTGGCCATGCTGATCGGAGGGTTCCTGTACTTCTACCGTGCCGAGGAGCGATACGGCCGTGGCTGACACCAAGGTCCGGGGAGGCGTCGTGATCGACCCCACCCGGGAGCCGATCGTCGTCGTGGACGACCTCCACATCATCTACCGGGTGTTCGGCGGCGGCGGCAAGGGGACCGCCGCGAGCGCGTTCGCCCGGATCCTCCGCCGGCAGCACCGGCCGACGATGACCGAGGTCCACGCGATCAAGGGGCTGTCGTTCGTCGCGTACCGGGGCGAGGCCATCGGGATCATCGGCACCAACGGCTCCGGCAAGTCGACGCTGCTGAAGGCCATCGCGGGCCTGCTGCCGCCGCACCGCGGCGCCGTCTACACCGACGGCCAGCCGTCCCTCCTCGGCGTCAACGCGGCCCTGATGAAGGACCTGACCGGCGAGCGCAACATCGTCCTCGGGTGCCTCGCGATGGGCATGACCCCGGCGGAGACCAAGGCGAAGTACCAGGAGGTCGTGGACTTCGCCGGGCTCAAGGAGGGGTTCATCCAGTACCCGATGCGGACGTACTCGTCCGGCATGGGGGCCCGGCTCCGGTTCGCGATCGCGGCGGCCAAGACCCACGACGTGCTGCTGATCGACGAGGCGCTCGCGACCGGCGACGCCAAGTTCCGGGTCAAGAGCAAGCGCCGCATCGACGATCTGCGCAAGGACGCCGGGGCCGTGTTCCTGGTCGCGCACCAGCTCGACACGGTGAAGGAGATGTGCGACCGCGTCCTGTGGATCGACGACGGCAAGATGCACATGGACGGCCCCCCGGAAGAGGTCATCGCCGCGTACAACGAGGCCACCGGCAAGTAACCCACCGCCGGCACCCCGCGGGCCGGCGGCACCCCGCGTGCCGGCGGTCCCCCGGTGAGCCGTACCGCGGCGGCGCCCGGCTGGTAGAGATGGACCGACACGAAGATCCGTCTCACGAGGAGGTCGCGATGGCCGCCAAGCCGCCGCTTCCGCACGAGTTCCTGCCGCAGGTCCCGTCGTTCACCGTCACCAGCGACGACATCACCGACGGCGGGCGGCTCCCGGACGCGCACGTGTTCGACGACTGGGGGTTCACCGGCGGGAACAAGTCCCCGCACCTGCGCTGGTCGGGCTTCCCCGCCGAGACCAGGAGCTTCGCGGTGACGTGCTTCGACCCGGACGCGCCCACCGGCAGCGGGTTCTGGCACTGGTCGCTGTTCGACGTCCCCGCCGAGGTCATCGAGCTGCAGACCGGCGCCGGCAGCGAGGACGCCAAGGTCGGCGTGCACGCCCGCAACGACTACGGCGTGAAGGCGTTCGGCGGCGCCGCCCCGCCCCCCGGCGACCCGCACCGCTACGTCTTCACCGTGCACGCCCTGGACGTCGAGTCCCTCGGCCTCGACTCCGACACCTCCCCGGCCGTGGTGGGCTTCAACATCACCGCCCACACGCTGGCCCGCGCGGTGATCGTCGCCGAGTACGGCGGCTGACCCCGCCGCGGCGGCCCGGCCCCCGGCCGCCCCGGAGGGCCGGGCCTTCGGCCGCCGCCCGTGGCGGGCGTCTTCTCGATCGGGCATCCACCCTGCGGAAAAGTACGCCGACGCCGCCGCGGCGGCGCGAGATGCTGGTGCCTCGCCATGACAGCGAGAGGACGGGGCCGTGCCAGTCTGGAGTCGGGATCCGGAGGACCGCGAGGAGTACGGGTACGGGCTCGGCGACCCCGGCGGGGTGCTGGTGCTGAAGTACCGCTCGTCCGGCGGGATCGGGTTCGGGGAGAGCAGGCAGGACTTCCTGCACCAGCTGTACTGGTCGCCGGACGGGCCGCTCGCGACGTCCCAGGGGTTCATCACCGCGCCCCGCGAGGCGTACTGGGTGCGGCGGGCGGTCAGCCACGAGGTGCGCGCGGGCGACCGGCAGACGGTCTACCGCATCTGCCTGCGCGAAGTGCCCCCCGCGCTGGCGGTGCTGCGCGCCGGGCCGGTGACGGTCGACGCCGAGGCGGCGCGGCTGATCGAGCTGATCGCCCGACGCGACTGCGACGAGACGACCGCGCTCGCCGCGCGCCGCCGCATCACGGCCGGGCTCGGCGTCCCGCCCGGGCGGGGGCCGGCCGGGACGGGCGCCGCGCTGACCGTCGGGCGGGCGCTGGCGCGCGACCCGGCCGACCCGACGCGCCTGGACGAGTGGGCCGAGCGGCTGCGGGTCAGCGTGAAGACGCTGCAGCGCGACTTCGTCCGCGAGTTCGGCATGCCGTACACGCAGTGGCGCACGAAGCTGCGGCTGCGCGCCGCCCGGGTGCTGCTGTGCTTCACCCCGGTGACGCAGGTCGCGCCGCTCGTCGGGTACGCGAGCCCGTCGGCGTTCATCACCGCGTTCACGAAGGAGTACGGGCACACGCCGGGCCGCACCGCCCCGCGCGCGCGCCGGACGTGACGACGCGTCGTGGCGTGTCCGTCCGTGTCGCTCCGGGACGAACACGCCACGCCGGGGTCACTCCTGGAACGGGAAGCGGTCCGCGAAGGCCGGCTTCAGGTCGTCCAGCCAGACCGCCTTCGGGTCGTACTTGGCGAAGAACGGCTTGCCGACCAGTTCGGAGTTCCGCGCCTGGATCAAGTGCAGCGCGAACACCTTCTCCCCGAACAGCTCCATGACGCCGTCCACGCAGACCTTGCCGGGCGTCGCGGACATCGACGGCCCCCGGACGGTGCGGGAGAGGCCGGAGACGTTGCTGTAGGCGTCCCGGAAGATCTCGTAGGCGTCGGCCAGGGGAACCGCGAAGTAGTCCTGCGGGCCCGTGTCACGCTCCACGAACATGTAGTACGGGACGAGCCCCATGCGCGTCTGCACGCGCCACATCGTCTCCCAGGTCCGCGCGTCGTCGTTGATCGTGCGGATCAGCGGGGCCTGGGTGCGGATGATCGCGCCGGTGTCGCGGATGCGGCGGCACGCCTCGGTGACGATGAGCGGCTCGAGCTCGCGCGGGTGCGTGAAGTGCGCCATGAACGCGAGGTTCTTGCCCGACTCGACGACCTGCTCGAACAGGCGCAGCATGTCGTCGGCGTCCGGGTCGGTGACGAACTTCTGCGGCCAGTACGCGAGCGACTTGGTGCCGATGCGGATCGACTCGAGCTGCTCGAGGTCGAGCAGCGGCTCGATGTAGCGGCGCAGGACCGGCTCGCCCATGATCATGGCGTCGCCGCCGGTGAACAGGACGCTGGTGACCTCGGGGTGCGCGACCAGGTAGTCGCGCAGCTGCGCGGGTTCGTCACCGGCCATCTTCAGGTCGGGTTCGCCGACGAACTGCGCCCAGCGGAAGCAGTACGTGCAGTAGGCGTGACACGTCTGCCCCTGCTTGGGGAAGTACAGGACGGTCTCGTCGTACTTGTGCTGCATTCCGGGGATCTTGCCGTCGCCGAAGCTCGGGATGTTGAGCTCCATCTGCCCGGCCGGGTGCGGGTTCAGTTTCATCCGCACCGCGTGCGCGGCGGCCTCCACCTCCGCCTTGGGCGCCTCCCGGGCGAGCAGGTCCGACAGGCGCGCGACGTCCTCGGCCGGCAGCATGTCCTCCTGCGGGAAGACGAGCCGGTAGATGGGGTCGTCGGGCGCCGCCGTCCAGTCGATCAGCTCGTCGATGACGTACGCGTTCGTCCGGAACGGCAGGACGGTCGCGACCGCCCGGGTGGCGAGCCGCTGGGCCGGCGAGAGCCCGGCCCGAGCGGTCAGCTCGTCGAGGTGCTTCGCCGTGAAGGCGCGGAACTTGCGACCGGTGGATCGCATGGCGGGGGCCGCGTCGTTCACCAGTGTCACGTGTTGGTACTCCTAGCTGTCGGCGGGCACGACGCGCCGGAGGGACGCGTCGTCACGGACTGTGAGCACAGGGCCGGCAAGTCTCCCCCATTGAACAGTCCTTGGGCGGTTCCTGCCGAATTGATACCCCATACACGGTAAGGGGCAAGCCTGGTCAGTCAGGATCCCGACAAATCACCCGGCCATGATCGTGGACCGGAAGCGCCTTGTAAACGACTACGCGACGTCAACGTGCACGGCGCGGAACGCCCGCGCGACGCCTGTACGACGCCCGCGCGGCGCCCCCGAAACGCGGTGCAGGTCACACCATCCGCGAAGTTCGGAAATACTGGCGGGATCCGTGCGGTGCTAGGGGGTGTGCGGTGGACTCGGCGGACGTCGGGCGGACGGTCGGCACGGCCGTCCCGGCGGGCGACGCGGAACGGCGGGACGGCGCCGGACGGCGGCGCCCGCGCGGCCGTCCCGGCGCCCCCGGCCCGGCCGGCGTGCGGGACGGG